>NZ_DFQP01000040.1:0-18674 GCF_002377845.1 Microbacterium sp. UBA3486 | reverse complement strand
CCCCCCCACCCCCCCGCCATCCCCGCCGACGGGTCTCCTCGTCGACCAGCAGCCGCCGCAACGGCGCCTCGTCGCGGCGCGCCACCCGCAGGAGTCCGCGCACCGCTGCATCGGGGTCGGCGGCGTCGGCCGCCTCGAGCAGGACCGAGCGCGGCTGATCCAGAATGGCCGCCAGCTCAGCGAGAGAGGCCGCGGCTTCGCTCAGCTCGGAGAAACCGAGCCTCGCCAGCGCGGAGAGGGAGACCGAATCGTCAGGACGCGCCATCTGTGCGGATCAGAGCAGTTCGAGATTGCTCTTCAGCTCGAACGGGGTGACCTGACCTCGGTAGGCCTCCCATTCCTTGCGCTTGTTGAGCAGCACGTAGTTGAAGACCTGCTCGCCCAGCGTCTCCGCGACGAGCTCGGATGCCTCCATGTACTCCAGGGCATGGTCGAGACTCGCCGGCAGCGCCTCGTAGCCCAGTGCACGCCGCTCGGCGTCGCTCAGCGACCACACGTTGTTCTCGGCCTCGGGCGGGAGATCGTATCCCTCCTCGATTCCTTTGAGCCCCGCTGCGAGCAGGAGTGCGTACGCGAGATACGGGTTCGACGCCGAATCGATGCCCCGGTACTCCACGCGGGACGACTGGCTCTTGTTGGGCTTGTACATCGGCACGCGGACGAGAGCGGAGCGGTTGGCGTGGCCCCAGGTCACGAAGCTCGGCGCCTCGTCGCCGCCCCACAGGCGCTTGTACGAGTTGACGAACTGGTTGGTGACTGCAGAGATCTCGTTCGCATGACGGAGCAGGCCCGCGATGAAGTGCCGCCCTGTCTTCGACAGCTGGTACTTGGCGCCTTCTTCGTAGAACGCGTTCTGGTCGCCTTCGAACAGCGACATGTGCGTGTGCATCCCGCTGCCGGGCTGGTCGCTGAGGGGCTTCGGCATGAACGTCGCATAGACGCCCTGCTCGATCGCCACCTCCTTGATCACCGTGCGGAAGGTCATGATGTTGTCGGCTGTCGTGAGTGCGTCCGCGTAACGGAGATCGATCTCGTTCTGCCCGGGGCCGCCTTCATGGTGGCTGAACTCCACGGAGATGCCGAGGTCTTCCAGCATCCGCACCGAGCGGCGGCGGAAGTCGTGTGCCGTGCCACCGGGAACATTGTCGAAGTATCCGGCCGAGTCCACGGGCACGGGGCCGTCGGGACCGAACGAGGAGGACTTCAGCAGATAGAACTCGATCTCCGGATGCGTGTAGAACGTGAATCCGGCGTCCGCGGCCTTCGCGAGCGTGCGCTTGAGCACGTGACGCGGGTCGGCGACGGCCGGCTGCCCGTCGGGCGTCGTCAGGTCGCAGAACATGCGCGCGGTCGGGTCGATCTCCCCGCGCCAGGGCAGCGTCTGGAACGTCGTCGGATCGGGCTGCGCGAGCAGATCGGATTCGTAGGTGCGTGTCAGCCCCTCGATCGCCGAACCGTCGAACCCGATGCCCTCCGCGAAGGCGCCCTCGACCTCGGCCGGCGCGATGGCCACCGACTTGAGCGTGCCGATCACGTCCGTGAACCACAGCCGCACGAACTTGACGCCGCGCTCCTCGATGGTCCGGAGGACGAAGTCCCTCTGCTTGTCCATGGCTACTCTGCGCCCTGGCCCTTTGCGTCGCCCTTGACATCCCAGCCCTGCTCGACGGCCTCTTCCTCGGCCCAGGCGCGCGAACGCTCCTTGACGACCTCGGGCGCACGGCGGGCCTCGGCCTCCGTGTCGAACGGACCGATGCGGTCGATGGAGGGCGAGATCATGCCGAACTCGATCTCGCCGGTCGTGGAGTTGTACCAGTACTTGTGGTCGCCGTCAGACATGTCTGCCCCTTCTTCACGTGATGTCATCGATCCTACTGGCGCGCACCGCGGTCGCTAAGCTATCGCCCATGGCAAAAGCGATCGGCGTCGACATCGGCGGCACGGGTATCAAAGCAGGAATCGTCGACCTCGAGCACGGAATCATGGCATCCGACCGGGTGCGGGTCCCCACTCCCGAGGGCGCATCGCCGCAGGATGTGCTCAACGCCGTGCAGACCGTTCTGAAGACGCTCGACGTCCACGACTCCACCCTTCCGCTCGGTGTCGCCTTCCCGGCGATCGTCAAGCGCGGCAAGACCCTCTCCGCCGCGAACGTCTCGAAGGAGTGGATCGACTTCGACGCGGAGCGGTTCTTCCGGGACGGCCTCGGCCGCAACATCGTCTTCGTCAACGACGCCGATGCCGCCGGCGTCGCGGAGGCCCGCCACGGAGCCGCGAGGGACGTGCGCGGCTTCACCCTTCTGACGACCCTCGGCACCGGTATCGGATCGGCTTTCCTCTACGACGGTGTGCTGCTGCCGAACACCGAACTCGGGCACCTGAACTTCCGTGAGTACGAGTCGGTCGAGACGTACGCCGCGACCTCGGCGCGCGAGCGCGAGAACCTCACCTGGGCCGAGTGGGCCGAGCGCCTGCAGGCGTTCTACTCGCACATCGAGTTCCTGTTCAGCCCCGACCTGTTCGTGGTCGGCGGCGGCGTGTCGAAGAATGCGGGCGACTTCCTCCCGCTTCTCGATCTCAAGACCCCGATCGTCCCGGCGATCCACCGCAACAACTCCGGCATCATCGGTGCGGCGTCCCTGGCCGGGGACTGATCGCCACGACGCCAGACACCCGAAGGCCCCGCTGACTCGATGTCATCGGGGCCTTCGTCTGTCCGTCGCCTGCGAACACTGCTCTCGGAACACCGCCGATCAATCGTTCGGTCGCTCCCGGCGCCCGCGGCGACTCGCGGCCAGACCGACCGCAGCGAGGGCGAGCACGATCGCGGCGAGAAGCAGCGCCGCACCGCTTCCGAGCCGGTGCGCCGCGGCACCGATCACGGCGCCGCCCGCGAGCGACCCCCAGAGCAGCAGCGGACGCACCCACGCGGACCCGGATCGGCCGGTGACGAGCGAAGCGAGCGCAAGCCCCAGGCTGACCAACGTCCCGGTTGCGTACGTGATCGCGACCCGCGCGCGCCCGTCCGAGAGGTACAGGGTGTTCAGCGCTCCCATGGCGAAGGCCAGCATCCAGAATCGAGCCGGCCCCGTCGGTGCGATCGCGGCGAGGCATGCGCTCAGAGCGACGACGGAGGCGGACGCCGCAACAGCCCACGCGCGCCGGCGCCCGTCCCCGGCGATGATCGCTCCCATGACGACTCCTGCGACGAAAGCAGCCACGAGCGCCAACGGCAGGAGCGAGGCCGCGAGTCCGCCCTCGAGGATGTCGACGCCGGCCTGGGTCGAGTTCCCGCTCATGAAGGAGACGAAGAATCCACCGGTATCGATGAAGCCGATCGCATCCACATACCCCGCCACGCCGCTGAGCACCAGAGACAGTGCCAGACCCCGGCGCGTCACTTCGCGCATGATCTCGACCTCATGGACGTGCCTTTCCGGGCGATGGACGTGATGATCCGGATTCGCCGAGGGCACTCCGAGAACACCTGCTCAGGTCGTGCGGTGCGAATGGGCCGACCTGTACGCCGGGTTCTGTTCCGGGGTTCTTCGCCCCTTCGACGGCCATCTCTCTCGGCGACACGTTGCCGTGGCACTCTAGCGGTCTACCCGAGGACTCGGCGAGCCGCGTCAACATCCTCTGTCTGACCTTGCTCCGGACGAGGTTTACCTGGCGGGCCATGTCACCATGGCCCCCGGTGGTCTCTTACACCACCCTTTCACCCTTACCCCTTGCGGGGCGGTCTACTCTCTGTGGCACTTTCTCGCGGATTGCTCCGGGTGGGCGTTACCCACCGTCCTGCCCTGAGGAGCCCGGACGTTCCTCGGTGCGGTCACCCGCAACGCGGCCGTCCAGTCGACCCATTCGCGTCTCCAGTCTACGTTCTCCGGATCCCGCGGCCTGCGACTACTTCTCCGCCGACTCCGCGATGCGCAGGTCGAGGGGCACATCGATCGGGAAAGAGCCGAACAGTCTCGTCGTCGCAGTGGCCGCTGCCTCTCGCACGGCCTCCGCGGCGGCCTCGGCATGTTCGAGCGGAACGTGCAGGATCACCTCGTCGTGCAGGAAGAACGCCAGGTGCGGCGCGCGTGCGAACGGACCGGATGCCGCAGCCTCGGCGAACACCTCGGGGATCTGCTGCAGCCGATGACGGATCTCCGCCAACCAGATCAAGGACCACTCGGCAGCCGTGCCCTGCACCACGAAGTTGCGGGTGAACCGCCCCCAGTCGCGTGCTCTGCGGCGCGCGAGAGCCACGACCGCCGGGTCGGCGTCCGCGTCGGTCGCTTCCGACTGCAGCCGCATCCACTCCACCGATGGCCGCGGGGAGGATCGGCCGAGCCAGGTCGACACGATGCCACCGTCCTCTCCCGTCCGCGCTGCGGCATCGACGAGCGCCATCGCGCGCGGGTACACCTTCCGCAGGCGCGGAACCAGCCGGCCGCTGTCGCCCGTCGTGGCTCCGTACATCGCTCCGAGAACCGCGTACTTCGCCTCCTCTCGGGTCGCCACCGCACCGGAGGCGACGACTCCGGCGTAGAGATCACTCCCCCGGGCGGCCCGCGCCATCGCCTCATCGGCCGCCATCGCGGCGAGCATCCGGGGTTCCAGCTGCGCGACGTCCGCCACGACCAGAGTCCATCCGGGATCCGCCCGCACTGCGGGGCGCAGGCTCCTCGGCAGCTGAAGCGCCCCACCGCCGGCCGAGGCCCAGCGCCCGGTGACGACGCCACCCGGGATGTACACCGGACGGAATCGTCCCTCGTGCACCCACTCCGCAAGCCATGCCCAGCCGTTCGCGCTGAGCAGTCTCGAGAGCTTCTTGTACGCGAGCAGCGGTTCGACCACCGGATGATCGTGCTCGGCGAGCTCCCACCGACTCGTCGACTCCACCTGGATGCCGACGCGATGCAGCGCCCGAAGCAGCTTCTGCTGGCTGTCGAGGTGGAGCGACGAGTCACCGAGGAGCTCACGCACCCGATCGCCGAGCTCGACCATGCGGCTCGGCACTCCCCCGGCGACCGGACGCGTCCCCAGGGCGTCGGTCAGGATCGCATCGTGCACGCCCGCGTCCCAGGGCAACCCTGCGACCCGCATCTCCTCGGCGATCAGGCCACCCGCCGATTCGGCGGCGCACAGCAGTGTGAGACGTCCGTCCGATGCCGCAGCGATCACGTCGCGCTGCGTCCGGTACTGATCGAGCGTCACGGCGACCGCATCGTCATCGACGACATCGTCGAACACGTCGAACAGCGATGGAACCGCTGCGGCAGGTTCGCGTCGCTCCCAATCGGGCGATGCCGGAAGCGGGCTCGGAACCGACGAGGTGTCCCGCAGGATGGCGTGGCACAGGACCAGATCATGGCTGCGCGTGATCCGAACTCCGTGGCGGAGGAGAAGCGCATAGGTTTCCGCGGCGGAGCGCATGATCCATCGCGGAGCATCGGAATCCTCGACCGAACGAACCCAAGCGGCGAGATCATCGGCGCGCAGAAACGTGCGGTCCTGCTCTCGGTCGTTCCCGTCGAGTTCGATCGCCGCGTACTCCCGTGGCCCGACGGAGATCAGCGCGATGCGTCTCTCGACGCCCGACGCCGGTGTCGTCATCGCCGGCGCGCGCAGGCGCCGCTCATGCGAGCCCGGACTCCTCGGTGCGCACGAGGATGCAGCCGCATTCGGGACATGAGACCACGAGGTCGTCGGCCGCGCGACGGATGTCGTTCAGGTCGGTGCTGGGGAGCAGGATGCGGCAGCCTTCGCAGGTGCCGCGAGTGAGCAGCGCGGCGCCCGCGCTGTTCGCGGCACGGCGTGCGTACTCGGCCAGCAGCTCCGGCGCCACGCCTTCCGCAACGGCAGCCCGATCGCGGGCGAGTTGTGCACCGAGCTCGGTGGCCGCGGCGACATCCGCCTTCGCCTGCGCCGTCAGCGCGGAACCCTCCGCCGTCGTGGTGTCGAGAAGTGCCTGCTGCGCGGCGAGGGCGGCTTCTGCTTCCTCGAGCCGTCCCATCACATCGAGTTCGGCGTCCTCGAGGTCGCTCTGCCGGCGGGCGAGGCTCGCCAATTCGTGCTCGAGCGCCTGCGCGTCCTTGGAGTTCGTCGATGCGGCGAGCCGCTCCGCGTCGCGATTCCGTCGTGCCTCGACGACGGCGACATCGGATTCCAGGCGCTTCAGCTCGGTGCGCACATCGTCGCGGGTGCCGGCGAGAGAGGTCAGCTCGCGGAGCTGCTCCTGGCGGATCGCGACGAGCTCGGTGATCCGCCCCGCCTGGCTCGGCTTCGTTCGTGCACGCTCGGTCTGCGCGATGCGCCGATCGAGGTCGGCGATGTCGAGCAGGGTGCGCTGGTTCTCGGGGCTGGCGTTCACGCTCTCAAATCTAGTCGCTGTCACGACATCCGCCCATCAGTGCACGTCGCCGTCGACGTAGTACCAGTGACGGTCCTCCCGCACGAAGCGGCTGCGCTCGTGCAGCGACCCCCTCGCTGCTCCCTGACGCCAGAGCGCCTCGAACTCCACCACGCCGTCGCGGTCGAAGGGGCCTCCGGCCACGCGATCGATGAGGACCAGCCGCCGCCACTCGAGGTCGGGCTCGAAATCGATCGTCTCCGGCCTCGTCGTCGGATGCCAGCTGCGCAGAAGGTGCGCCGCGTCCTGAACGACGAAGGCCGTGTAACGCGAACGCATCAGACGCTCCGCCGTCGGAGCAGCGGCTCCATCGAGAATCGGGCGGCAGCACGCGCCGAACGTGTCCCCGGACGAGCACGGGCAGCGTGACCCGTCGTCGATCACGACGTCATCCGGCGCCATCTCCGCCTCCGTTGTCATCCCCTCAGCGTACGCTCGACGAAAAGGCCAAGAAGGAGCATCGTGACCACTCAGCCCGTCGTCCCCTCGTTCACCGCCCACAACGGGTTCGCCCTCCCGGCCATCGGCCTCGGCACCTACGGACTCCACGGCGATGTCGGGGCGGAGGCCGTCAGCGGCGGCATCGGCGCGGGCTACCGCCTGGTCGACACGGCGTTCAACTATGAGAACGAGGGATCGGTCGGGCGCGGGGTCGCCGCCTCGGAGGTCGATCGCTCCGAGATCATCGTGACCACCAAGCTCCCCGGCCGCCACCATCCCTCGGCGAAGGCGCGCACGAGCATCGAGGAGAGTCGTTCCCGCCTCGGTCTCGATGTGACGGACCTGCACCTCATCCATTGGCCGAACCCCCTCCAGGACGAGTACGTCCAGGCCTGGGTCGCGCTCGTCGATGCCCAGGCTCGGGGTGTCGTCCGGCAGATCGGCGTGTCGAACTTCCTCCCGGAGCACCTGGAGCGCATCGAGCAGGAGACCGGGGTGCGGCCCGTCGTCAACCAGATCGAGGTGCATCCGTACTTCCCGCAGGAAGAGCAGCTCGCCTACCACCGAGAGCACGGCATCCTCACCGAGGCATGGAGTCCGCTGGGTCGTGCGAAGGAGCTCTTCGACGAACAGGTGATCCACGACATCGCCGCGGCCCGTGGCATCACGAACGCGCAGACAGTCCTCGCGTGGCACGTCGCCCGCGGCACGGTGTCGATCCCGAAGGCGTCGTCGCTCGAACATCAGGTGGCGAACCTCGCAGCCGCCGAGATCGTTCTCGACGATGCCGAGGTCGCGGCGATCACTGCGCTGGGACGCGCGGACGGACGCCTCTTCGACGCCGACCCGCGGACGCACGAGGAGTCCTGACGCCGATCGCGTCAGACGTTCTGCGTACCCAGTACCCGCAGGAACTCGAGCTTGCTCGCCGATTCGCTTCCGGGTGCGGCGGTGAGAACGATCAACGCGTGCGATTCATCCTCGGTGAAGAGCGCCTGACAGTCCACCTCGATCTCGCCCAGTTCCGGATGCACCATCACCTTGTGCTGCTCGAACCGACGGCTCACCACGTGGGCGTCCCACAGCTCGACGAACTCCGGGCTCCGGGCGGTCAGCTCCGCGACGATCTCCCCGGCGCGGGATCGGGCGCCCATCACGCCGTGCGCCGCACGCAGCGACCCGACCAGGGCGCGGGCCTGCCGTGGATGATCGGCCTCGCGATACCGACGTCGTTCGACGTCGGGATACGCGAACCAGCGGTAGATTCCGCTGCGATCAAGCCCGGTGAGCGCGCTCGCATCGCCCACGAGCGCGCGGGACGCATCGTTCTGCACCAGCACTTCATCGAGGACGGAGACGACGAAGGCCGGGGTGTCATGTAGTCGGTCGAGCACGCGGAGGATGCCGGGGCGTACGTACTCCGTGATGTGTGCACGATCGGGGGCACTGTGGCCGCAGAGCCGGAAGAGGTAGTCGCGCTCGTCCTCGGTCAGGCGCAGAGCCCGGGCCAGCGCGGCGAGGATCTGCACGCTCGGCTGCGGACCACGCCGCTGCTCCAGACGGGCGTAATAATCCGTCGACATGGTCGCCAACTGCGCCACCTCCTCCCTGCGCAGTCCCGCGGTGCGTCGTCGCGGCCCCGCCGGGAGCCCGACGTCAACGGGCCTCAGCGCCTCCCGCCGACGGAGGAGGAATTCGGCCAATGCATCACGATCCACCCCTGAAGTATCCCCCGCTGCCGACCCCGGTTCCAGGGATCCCCGATCCCTGGATGTCCGCTCTCTGGATGGACGGTGCCAGGAAGCCGAGGCTGGTCGCATGAACATCAGCGGAAACACCATCTTCATCCCGGGAGCGACGAGCGGTATCGGCCTCGCCCTCGCGCTGCGCCTGCACGATCGGGGCAACACCGTGATCGTGGGCGGACGCCGCGAGGACCGCCTCACGGCCATCGCGACCGCGCACCCCGGCATCCACACGATCCGCATCGACACTGCCGACACGCGCAGCATCGAGGCCGCTGCCCGTACTGTGCTCGCCGAGCACCCGGATCTCAATGTGCTCATCACCATGGCCGGCGTCATGCGGGCAGAGGACTGGACGACCCCGTCAGGCTTCCTTTCCACCGCCGAGGAGACGGTGACCACGAACGTCCTCGGGCCCATCCGGCTCATCGCCGCTTTCATCGATCACCTGGGCGCGCAGCCGGATGCGACGATCATGACGGTCTCCTCCGGGCTCGCGTTCGCCCCGCTCCGGGTGACCCCGACCTACAACGCCAGCAAGGCCGCCATCCACATGCTCAGCGAGTCTCTGCGCCTGCAGCTCGAGAGGAGCAGCGTGTCGGTGCTCGAGCTGGAGCCGCCGGCAGTGCGCACGCCGCTCATGCCCGGGCACGAGGAAAACGAGTCGGCGATGCCGCTCGACGAGTTCATCGACGAGGTCATGATGCTGATCGAGTCGCAGCCGGACGCCACCGAGATTCAGGTCGAGCGGGTCAAGTTCCTCCGCTACGGCGAAGCCCGCGGCGACTACGACCAGGTCGTCGCGACGCTGAATCGCACCGACCCGCACGGTCGCTGAGAACTGAGGGCGTCGGCCTCCGAGCCGGCGCCCTCAGGGACGCAGGGTGGCAGCCGCGGCGGTGAGGGCGTCGGCGGACTGACGCAGCAACGCCAGCTCACCGTCGGAGAACGACGTGTTCCGGATCGGCACGGCACCCGCCGCACTCACGATCGACGGCACCGAGAGGGCGACACCGTCGAGCCCGTGGAAGTCGCGCAGCACCGTGCTCACCGGCATCACGGCATGCTCGTCGCTCAGGATCGCCTCGACGATGCGCGCGCTCGACAGGCCGATCGCATAGTTCGTGGCCCCCTTGCCCTGGATGACCTTGTACGCGGCGTCACGCACGTCGACCGCGATCTCCTGCAGCTCGTCGAGCGTGAAGCGCGGGTGCCCCGGCGTCTCCCACTCCAGGATCGGCACGGTGCCGATCGTCGCGCGGGACCAGAGCGGGAATTCGGTGTCGCCGTGCTCGCCGATGATGTGGGCGTGCACGCTGGCGGTCGACACTCCGGCGCGCTCACCGAGCTTCCACCGCAGCCTCGACGTGTCGAGCACGGTTCCCGAGGCGAAGATCCGCTCCGGCGGAAGCCCCGTCTCCTCCTGTGCGATCACCGTCAGCACGTCGCAGGGATTCGTGACGATCACGTAGATGGCGTTCGGTGCGACTTCGAGCAGATCGGGCATCATGCGGCGGATGATGCCCGCGTTGACCTCGGCGAGCTCGATGCGGGTCTGGCCGGGCTTCTGCTTGGCCCCGGCCGTGATCACCACGACGTGCGAACCAGCCGCGACGGAGATGTCGCTGCCGCCGATGATGTCGCTGGAGCCCGTGAACTGCGTGCCGTGGGCGAGGTCGAGCACCTCGGCCTCGACCTTTTCGGTCGCGATGTCATACAGCGCGACGTGCCGGGCAGAGCCACGGATCAGTGCCGCATAGGCGACACTCGATCCCACGCTTCCCGCACCGACGACCGTGAGCTTCGAGTTCTCGATGATCTCCATGCGCACAGTCTTGCAGTGCGGCACCCCGATCCGGGAGGGGTCTCACCGGAAGAATGCCGTCCCGCTCGACGACGTCACAGCGCGGCGGCGACAGCCTCCGCCGCAGTCGCGTGTGTGAACCGGAATCCGGATCGCTCCAGTACCTGCGGCCGGACATCGGCGTCGGGGAGCAACAGCGATTCCGCAGCGTCCCCGAGAGCCCAGCGCAGCGCCCAGGCCGGCGCGGGCAGCCAGAACGGCCGATGCATCCGCGCGGCGAGCGCACGACCGATGTCGTTCGCGGAGGCCGGAGTGGGTCCGGTGAGGTTCACCGGACCCACGATCTTGGCGTCCACGATGTGGCGGATCGCCCGCACCTCGTCATCGAGCGAGATCCACGGCCAGATCTGCGTGCCGCGGCCCAACGGCCCGGAGACGCCGAATCGGGTCAGTTGGATGAGGGGCTTGAGGACTCCGCGTCTGTGCACCACCGGCGCGGTACGGAGCAGGGCGACC
Organism: Microbacterium sp. UBA3486; assembly: GCF_002377845.1. Classification (NCBI taxonomy): domain Bacteria; kingdom Bacillati; phylum Actinomycetota; class Actinomycetes; order Micrococcales; family Microbacteriaceae; genus Microbacterium; species Microbacterium sp. UBA3486. Next base: position 7,765 of record NZ_DFQP01000040.1, on the reverse strand, counting down.
CGGGTGTGGTCTTCCGCGCGTCGCGCTTCGGCTTCCCACCGCACGGTCAGATCGGCCAGGAAGGTCTGCCCTGCGGCCGAGTCCTCGGTGAGGATCTCACCGGGGGCGGAGCCGTAGTATCCGACGGCGGATGCCGAGACGAGCGCCGGGGCGTCGGAGCGCAGTGCCCGAAGCGCGGTGGTCAGGGTACGCGTCGCCTGGAGCCGCGAGTCGACGAGCTCCCGACGATAGCCGCGTGTCCAGGGCAGCCGTCCCACGCTGGCTCCCCCGAGGGCGACGACCGCGTCTGCGCCGGCCAGAACCTCGGGGTCGAGTGCGCTCTCCCCCGGCGCCCATTGCGCCTCGTCCTCCGATCGCGGGATCCGACGGACCAGAGCGGTGACTTCGACCCCATCCGCGCGGAGCGATGCGGCGAGTGCGGTGCCGATGAGGCCCGATGCCCCGCTGATGACGATACGTCCCGCCATGTGTGAAAACTCCCCTGTCCGATCGCCGAATCGTGTCGTGCGGTCCAGCGTACGCGCCGCCTCGCTCCCCGGAGGTCAGGTCTCAGCGGGCCCGCCGATAGTGCGTCGCGATGACCCCGCTGCGAAGCGGTGTGGCGGAGATCAGCTCGAGACGGCGTGTTCCTGGCAGTCCGTCCTGATAGAGGGTCGGGCCGTGACCCACGATCCGGGGGTGCACGAGGAACCGGTACTCGTCGATCAGGTCCAGGCGATCGAGCGCGCTCGCCAGCATCCCGCTGCCGAGCAGGACACCATCGGGGGTGTCGTCCTTGAGTCTCTGTACGCTCGTGCGCAGGTCTCCGACGAGGCGATGGCTGTGGGCCCAGGGGAAGTCGTCTCGCGTGGACGAGACCACATACTTCGGCTTCGCGTCCAGCGCGACCGCCCAGTCGTACAGCGCGCGTGGAGCGTCCACCTCGCCGCGGGCGACCGCCGGCCAGGCGTCCTCCATCATCTCGTAGGTGGTCCGGCCCCAGAGCATCGCACCGGATTCCTGCAGCAGTCGCGTGAAGTGGGCGTGGGTCTCGTCGTCGGCGATCCCCTCACGATGATCGACGCAGCCGTCGAGGGTGACGTTGATGCTGAAGGTCAGAAGTCCCATGCGGGGAGCATAGGTCTGCGGCGAGGCGACCGCCAGGGGCTTTCGGACGGTCGCCTCGCCGCTCATAGGCTGCCTTCACCCGCCCTTCGTGCCTCGCGAACGCGTGACGCCGATGACCGTGTCGAGGATCACGAAGCCGAGGAGTGTCCATCCGACGAGCGGAAGCCAGAAGCCGATGAGAACGGCGGCGACTCCCACCGCTCCGATCCCCCACCACGGTGCCGTCGGCAGCACGCGGCGGGGTGGGGCCCCGACGACGGGGCCCGTGACACGCGGCGGCCTCCGTTTCCACCACAGGAGATAGCCGAGCACGACCATCGCGGCGAGTCCGACCGCGACGACGAACAGCACGAGCTGGTTGACGAGTCCGAACATGACCCCCATGTGCAGGTTGATCCCCCAGCTGGCGAGCTTCGCCGCGAGCGGGAGGTCCGCGAAGTCGATCCGGTCGACGACCTGCATGGTGATCCCGTTGATCGCGAGGGAGTCGCCTTCCGTGGGGAAGCTGCTCTTGATCTCGCGGATCGCCCATGCCGTGCCGGGCTCTGTCGGCGGTCTGATCTCGACCTGCCCCGTGTTGACGTTCTCTTCTTGCGCGATCGCGAGGATCGCGTCGAAGGTAGCAGGATTGGCGGCGCCGGTCGGTGCGGTCATCGCGCCGTTGTGGCCGGCGTGCTCATCCGCTGACGCGGTGCCGCCGTCGAGGCTGGTGTCGATCGAGGGCGTGCCCCAGTCGAGTGCGGCGCGAAGGCTGCTGACGTTGTTCCCGGCATACTGCGACCAGGTGATTCCGGTGGCGGAGAGGAAGAGCGCACCGAGGATGACCCAGATCCCGATGCTCGTGTGCCAGCCCAGCATCCCGCGGTAACCCTTGTGGGCGAGGTTCGGGCGAAGGAGGTCCCTCTTCGCCCGAGACTTCCGGATGCGGACGATCCACAGCCCCAGACCCGCCACGACCACGATCCCGAGCCAGGAGGCGGCGAGTTCGCTGTAGAGACGTCCGGCGTCTCCCAGGTGGAGGTTGCGGTGGAGATTGCTGATCCAGGTGCGGAGCGGCGTCGCGCCGCTGGTGCCGTAGACGACCAGATCGCCGCGGATCTCTCCGGTTCCGGGATCGACGAACACGGCCCTGGATTCGCTCGGTCCCAGCCCGTCCTCGGCGTACATGATCCGTGTGGTGTCGCCGGGTTCGGGTGCGGGCCGCACAGCGAGGAGTCCGGAGGGGTCGCCACGGTAGTCGGCGGCGGCCTCGATCTGCTCCGCGAGGGTGAGTGATGTCTGCGTGTCGGGTGCACGCAACTGCTCCGCGTAGACGGCCTGTTCCAACTGCGGGGTCAGCGCGTACAGGGCGCCGCTGACGGCAGCGATGAGGATGAACGGCCCGACGAGGATGCCCGCGTAGAAGTGCAGACGGAGCAGCAGAGGGACGAACCATCCGCGTCGACGGGACGTGGCGGGCGGGGAGGGCGGGGAGTGTGGGGCGGATTCGGACGATGTGAGGGTCATGGTGGTGCTTTCCGGATGTGAGGGGTCGCCGATGGATCGTCGTGCACACCCGGGAGTAGGGAATGCCCCGGGCGCAGACGGACGACACCGACGGTCGTTCAGGAGGCTCTGGGCGCGCGTGGCGCCCAGAGCGGGAACACACCGGCCGCAGACGAGCCGGTGCGGATCAGCTCACGCCGTGTGCCGGCGGAGCCCGCCCCCGCAGACTCGCGAGTGTCGACGACTCACGCAGACGACGACCACGCGGCGAGACGCCGGGTTCGCGCAGGTCGAGCATCGCGGGGGCGCCCAACGCCGCTGCCACCCGACGACGCACCCAGAGGACCACCCGAATCGCGAGGTCTCGCAGCGCGAGCAGCATCCGCTCACCGCGATGCGCGGCGGCGACCGTCACGATCGCCGCCGACAGGTGTCCGATCCACATGGTCCCGTCGGCGACGACCAACTCCGTCGTGCCGGAAGCACCGGGCAGAACCATGGCAGTGCCGTGTACGTGACCGAGGGACCGCCCCGAGGGCTCGATCGTCCCCAGGACGAACAAGAGGTGGAACAGGAGTTGGCTGATCGCGATGGAGATGCTCGATCGGATCACCGAGAGCTTCCGGCCCGCGAGGAGCACGCAGACCATGAGGGAGAAGATCCAGGGCACCAGGATGCCCAACGGGCCCGGCATCTGTCCGCCGCCGGTCACGTGGCCGGCCAGCGCCGCGAACGTCGCGAGCGACGCCGAGGAGAACCCACGCACGAGTGCGCTCTTCCTCGACGGGGTCATGTTCCCATCCTGTCATCGCCGCGGCGACAGGATGGAGCTCGCGATCTGGGGTGGGCCCTGCCGGGATCGAACCGACGACATCCACGGTGTAAACGTGGCGCTCTACCAGCTGAGCTAAAGGCCCTGGTGTCGTCAGTCTATCGGGAGCCCGATGCGCACCCGTGTCGTAGAAGAGGGATAGGCTGAATCCGGCGCGCGTTGTGCACAGCTGACAAGGCTGCCCGTGTCGCTTCCCGTTTCCTTGGCATGACCTGCCAGCTTGACGAAAGGTTCCCCCGTGACCGTGCACGACCAGGATCCGTACTCCCAGGGCCCCCTCGACAGCGATCCGGAGGAGACCGGCGAGTGGCAGCAGTCCCTCGATGAGCTGGTGGATGCCAAGGGCCACGGCCGCGGCCGCGAGATCATGCTCAGCCTGCTCAAGCGCTCGAAGGAGCTGCACCTGGGCGTGCCGATGGTCCCGACGACGGACTACATCAACACCATCGCCTCGGAGAACGAGCCCGAGTTCCCCGGCGATGAAGAGGTCGAGCGTCGCTACCGTGCATGGATCCGCTGGAACGCCGCGATCACCGTGCACCGCGCGCAGCGCCCCGGCATCGGCGTCGGCGGACACATCTCGACGTATGCGTCGTCGGCCGCGCTGTACGAGGTCGGCTTCAACCACTTCTTCAAGGGTGCCGACAACCCCGGCGGCGCCGACCAGATCTTCATCCAGGGTCATGCCTCGCCCGGCACCTACGCCCGCTCGTACCTCGAGGGACGTCTGAGCGAAGACCAGCTCGACGGCTTCCGCCAGGAGAAGTCGCACGCCCCGAACGGCATCCCGTCGTACCCGCATCCGCGTCTGATGCCGGAGTACTGGCAGTTCCCGACCGTGTCGATGGGGCTCGGGCCGATCAACGCCATCTACCAGGCGATGTCGAACAAGTACCTCGAGAACCGCGGCATCAAGGACACCTCGCAGTCGCACGTCTGGGCTTTCCTCGGCGACGGCGAGATGGACGAGGTCGAGAGCCGCGGCCAGCTGCAGGTCGCCGCCAACGAGGGCCTCGACAACCTCACCTTCATCGTCAACTGCAACCTGCAGCGCCTCGACGGCCCGGTCCGCGGCAACGGCAAGATCATCCAGGAGCTCGAGTCGTTCTTCCGCGGTGCGGGCTGGAACGTCATCAAGGTCGTCTGGGGTCGCGAATGGGACGACCTGCTCGCCCGCGACACCGAGGGCGCACTGCTCAACCTGATGAACGTCACCCCCGACGGCGACTACCAGACGTACAAGGCCGAGTCCGGCGCTTACGTGCGCGAGCACTTCTTCGGACGCGACGAGCGCGCCGCGGCCCTCGTCAAGGACTACTCCGACGAGGACATCTGGAACCTCAAGCGCGGTGGCCACGACTACCGTAAGGTCTACGCCGCGTTCAAGGCAGCGACCGAGCACAAGGGCAAGCCCACCGTCATCCTCGCGAAGACCGTCAAGGGCTACGGCCTCGGTCCGCACTTCGAGGGCCGCAACGCGACCCACCAGATGAAGAAGATGACGCTGGACAATCTCAAGACGTTCCGCGACGCGATGCACATCCCGATCACGGATGCGGAGCTCGAGGAGAACCCCTACCTGCCCCCGTACTACAACCCGGGCCCCCAGGACGAGACGATCCAGTACATGCTCGAGCGTCGTCAGGCTCTCGGCGGCTACCTGCCGGAGCGCCGTTCCACCCACGTCGGACTGTCGCTGCCGGACGACTCGGCCTACGCCCTGCCCAAGAAGGGCTCCGGCACGCAGGAGATCGCCACGACCATGGCGTTCGTCCGCCTGCTGAAGGACCTGCTGCGCTCGAAGGACTTCGGCCACCGCATCGTCCCGATCATCCCGGACGAGGCCCGCACGTTCGGAATGGACGCCTACTTCCCGTCGGCGAAGATCTACAACCCCAACGGCCAGCACTACACGTCGGTCGACCGCGAGCTCCTCCTCGCCTACAAGGAGAGCCCGCAGGGCCAGATCGTGCACGTCGGCATCAACGAGGCGGGTGCCCTCGCGGCGTTCACCGCGGCCGGCACCTCCTACGCCACGCACGGCGAGCCGCTGATCCCGATCTACCTCTTCTACTCGATGTTCGGATTCCAGCGCACCGGCGACGCCCAGTGGGCGGCCGGCGACCAGATGGCCCGCGGGTTCATCATGGGCGCCACGGCAGGTCGCACCACCCTCACGGGTGAGGGCCTGCAGCATGCAGACGGCCACTCGCACCTGCTCGCCGCCACGAACCCGGCGACGGTCTCGTACGACCCGGCCTACGGCTACGAGATCGCGCACATCATGCGCTCCGGTCTCGAGCGCATGTACGGCGGCAACCACGAAGACCCCAACGTCATGTACTACATCACGCTCTACAACGAGCCGATGGTCATGCCGGCGGAGCCGGAGAACGTGGACGTCGACGGCATCGTGCGCGGCATCCACCGCGTTTCGGTCGGCGAGGGCGAGGGCCCCCGCGCCCAGCTCTTCGCGTCGGGCGTCGGTCTTCCCTGGGCACTCGAGGCTCAGCAGCTGCTGAAGAACGACTGGGGTGTGATCGCCGACGTCTGGTCGGTCACGTCCTGGACCGAGCTTCGCCGCGACGGCCTCGCCGCCGACGAGCACAACTTCCTGCACCCGGAGGAAGAGCCCCGCACCGCGTACCTCACCCAGAAGCTGCAGGGTGCCGAGGGTCCGGTCGTCGCGGTCAGCGACTTCATGCACGCTGTGCAGGACCAGATCCGCCCGTGGGTGCCGAACCGCTTCGCCACGCTCGGTGCCGACGGCTTCGGCTTCTCCGACACGCGGGCCGCGGCTCGTCGCTTCTTCAAGATCGACGGCCCGTCGATCGTCGTCCGCACGCTGCAGTCGCTCGCCGAAGACGGGGTCGTCGACCGTTCTCTCGCCGCGCAGGCCATCCAGAAGTACAGCCTGCACGATGTGAACGCCGGAACCAGCGGCAACGCGGGCGGCGAAAGCTGAGCCCTCGGTGACAGGTTCTCCTCCTTCCGGCATGGACAAGGCCGCGACGCTCACCTGGCTGCGCCGGATCTCCGGTGACATCGCCTCGGTGACGATCAAGCGCCTGGAGGACACCCTCCCGTGGTACGCCGATATGCCACCAGCCCGCCGCTCTGCGGTCGGGCTGGTGGCCCAGGCGGGCATCACGTCGTTCATCCAGTGGTACGAAGACCCCACCTCCACCCCGTGGATCGCGGCCGACATCTTCGCCGCGGCCCCGCGTGAGCTCCTGCGCAGCGTCAGCCTCCAGCAGACCCTGCAGCTGATCCGCGTGACGGTCGAGGTCACCGAGGAGCGCGTCGCCGGACGGGGAAACGATCTCCGCGAAGCGATCCTGCTCTACTCGCGTGATGTCGCCTTCGCGGCGGCCGACGTGTACGCCAGGGCTGCGGAGGCCCGCGGCCTATGGGATGCGCGCCTGGAGGCGCTCGTCGTCGACTCGATCCTCACGGGCGAGGCCGACGAAGAGCTCCCGAGCCGGATCGCCGCGCTCGGATGGCACGGTCACGGGGAGGTCGCCGTCCTCGTCGGCACCACGCCTCCCCAGTTCGACGTCGATCTGGTCCGCCGTACGGCGAGGAAGCTCGCTGTCGACGTGCTCATCGGCGTGCAGGGCTCCCGACTCGTCCTGGTGCTCGGACGCGCCCGAGTCGAGGGGCACGAAGTCGAAGAGGAAGAGCTCGGCTTCCAAGAGATCGCCTCCCGCCTCGAGCCGTCCTTCGGCCCGGGATACGTCGTACTCGGCCCCGAGGTCGCCGCCCTCGTGGACGCGAGCCAGAGCGCACGCGCCGCGCTCGCGGGGTTCGCCGTCGCCCGTGCATGGCGCGGTGCTCCCCGTCCCGTCGAAGCCGATGACCTGCTCCCGGAACGGGCACTCGCCGGAGACCCGTTGGCGAAGCAGACCCTGATCGAGCGCATCTTCCGCCCCTTGCAGGCGCACTCCACCGATCTGGTGACGACCCTGTGGAGCTACCTCGACAACGGGCGCTCCCTCGAAGCCACAGCACGCGAGCTGTTCGTGCACCCCAATACCGTGCGCTATCGCCTGAAGCGCGTGAGCGAGGTCATCGGCTGGGACGCCACCGGCCCCCGTGAGGCTCTCATCCTGCAGACCGCGCTGATCCTCGGTTCGATCGGTGCGGCGGATCAGGTACGGCGGCGGCCACCGCTTCGACGTCCGCAGCGCTGAGCGCGCCCTTCTGTACGCCACACACAAGGGTTTTTCCGAATCTTGTGATGGATCATCCACCGATCTCCGGCAATCGTTGGCAGACTGGGTGGGTGATTGTCGTCGTATGCCCAGGTCAGGGCTCGCAGACCCCCGGATTCCTCGCCCC
>NZ_DFQP01000041.1:0-36886 GCF_002377845.1 Microbacterium sp. UBA3486 | reverse complement strand
AACCGCCTGAGCTATAGCCCCGTCAACCTCCAAGACTTTACCGGAGAAATACCGAAAATCCGAATCGAGGGGGAGCACCCGGGAGTGTCCTCCCCCTCGAGCGTGTTCAGCGGCCCGGTCGGATGGTGGCGGTGCCGGCCGACAGCGAGACCTCGATCGTCCTCCGCGCGCTCGAAGCCTCGTCGACCTCGGCATTCAGCGTGCCCGCGCTGATCTCTTGAGAGATCGCGTACTCCACGTCGGGAACGGTCAGATCGAGGGTGCCGGCGCTCACGTCGATCGCCGTCCGGGTCGGGGGAGTACCCGTGAGCTCGACCGTGAGATCGCCGGCAGAGACGCCGAGGTCCGCCTGGGAGACGCCGTCGAGGAGGATGTCGGCGCGGCCGGCGCTCATCTGCACATCGAGTTCCTTCGCGGCCCCTTCGACGTCGAGCGCTCCGGCGTTGACGCTGACATCGAGCACACCGAAGTCGCCGTTCACGTCGAGGCTGCCCGCATCGAGGTTCAGGTCGGCGTCGAGTCCTGCGTCGCGAAGACTCTCCGGGAGCGTGAGCACGGCGATCTCCTCATCGCCGAACCAGCCGCCGATCCACCACCCGAACACTCCTTGTGGACTCCGGACGACCAGCTCGTCGCCGTCGCGTTCGAACGTCCACGGTGTACCGCGCCCGTTCGTGATGGCGAGTGTGGCCTCGTCGACGTCGCCGAACTCGACCCGCATGCTGCTGGCATCGGCGGCGAGGTCGATGCTGTCGAGCCCCTCGACGTCCACGCTCTGCACGGAGTCCGGACGACTCGACGACACGATGGTCCCGGCCGCCGCGGCAGCAGCCGTGCCGCCGGCCCCGAGAAGCGCGATCCCCCCGACCACCGCGGTCACCACCATGACCGCGGTCGCCCCTGGAGTGGGGCCGNNGGGCGTCGCCCCTGGAGTGCGCCCGTTGGCGGGCGCGGAAGGAGTGGACGCGCCAGGAGAAGGCGCGGCAGGAGAAGGCGCGGCAGGAGTGGAAGAGGAAGGAGAGGACGGACCCGCCTGCGGGGCCGGTCCTTGCGGCGGGGAGGCCGGCGGCGGGGTGAGTGGGGTGTGCTCGCCCGGGGCGCCGTTGTTGTCGGTGGTCATCGTGCCACTCCTGTCTGGCCTGTCGGCGGCGTCGGGCCGCCGGTGTTCTCGATGTGTGCAAGGGCGGCGAGCACGCGACGGTTTCCCGCCTCGTCCTGCTCGAAGCCCAACTTCTGGAAGATGGAGGTGATGTGCTTCTCGACACTCGCCTCGGAGAGGAACAGCAGCCCCGCGATCGCCTGGTTCGACTTGCCCTCGGCGATCAGTGCGAGCACGGTGCGCTCGCGTTCCGTGAGCCGCAGCATCCGATCGTCGCGGTTGCGGCGCGTCAGCAGCTGGGCGACGACCTCGGGGTCGAGCACGGTGGCGCCCTCGGAGATCCGCTGCACCGAGGCGAGGAACTCGGAGACGTCGGCGACTCGATCCTTGAGCAGGTAGCCGAGGGGCCCACCCTGCGCCGCGATCAGATCCGACGCATACCGCTCTTCGACGTATTGCGAGAGCACCAGGATCGCGAGAGACGGATGCGTCGAGCGCAGACCGAGAGCGGCCCGGATGCCTTCATCGGTGAACGTCGGGGGGAGACGCACGTCCAGGATGCACAGGTCGGGCGTCGTGGTGGCGACGGCCCGGTCGAGACCCTCGATGTCGGGGAGGGCGGCGACCACCTCATGGCCGGCGTCTTCGAGCAGACGGACCAGGCCCTCGCGCAGGAGGACCGAGTCCTCGCAGATCAGGATGCGCACGGTACGTTCACCTCCAGGCTGGTCGGTCCGCCCTGCGGACTGTCGAGGCGGAAGGTTCCCCCTGCGGCCAGGATGCGATTCGCGATGCCGTCGAGCCCGCCGCCGGGCTGCACCTGAGCGCCGCCGATGCCGTTGTCCTCGACGCGTGCCCAGAGCGCGTTGCCCTCTCGAAGCCGCACGATCACGCGGGCTTCGCTCGCTCTCGAGTGCTTCGCCGCGTTGGTCAGCGACTCGGCGATCGAGAAGTACACGGCAGCCTCGGCCTCGCGACTGCATCGCCCGTCCATGCGCACATCCAGGTGTACGGGGATGTGCGAGCGTCCAGCGAGTGCCGACAGTGCAGCGTCGAGGCCTCTGTCATCGAGCACCGAGGCGTGGATGCCCCGAGCCAGCTGACGCAGCTCGGTGATGGCCGCCTTGGTCGAGGTGTGCGCCTCGTTGATGAGCTCCTTCGCGGCCTCGGGATCGTTGTCGATCTTCTGCTGCGCGAGGCCGAGCGTCATGCCGACCGACACGAGTCGGGGCTGGACACCGTCGTGCAGGTCGCGCTCGATGCGGGTGCGCTCCACGTCGGCGGCGCGCACGGCGCCCTCCCGCTGCGCGGTCGAGGTGCGCACGCGCTCGGTGAGCTCGGTCTCCTTGCTGCGGATCACGATCGCGAGCGAGAGCGTGCGGTGCAGCAGCGCCAAGCCGATGGTCCCGACGACGCAGGCCGCGATTCCCAAGATGCCGATCAGCGGCGCCCATGCGACAGGGATGCCTCCCCCACCGAACGGTCCCATGACCGAATCCGCCGCGGTGAGGGGAGCGAACGAGATGATGATCGACCACACCAGACCCCAGAACAGGCGGAGCACCAGCCAGCCGAGAAGCGCAGAGATGGCGAAGTTCGCGACCGCGCGCCACATGCGCCCGTCGATGGCCTGGCGCCCGAGAGCTCGCAACCAACCGACGAAGCCGGGACGGTCGCGCGGCTGCAGACGCAGCGGTGCGATCGGCGTGCGGTACAGCGCACCGACACGAGCGACCTCGAACCAGCCCACACCGTAGAGCGCGTAGACCAGTCCCACCAGCATGATGAGCCCGATACCGGCGGCGAAGAGAAGTCCGAGGCCCGTGCCGAGGAGCCCGCCGAGCATGCCGAAGATGGCACCACCGAGGATGCCGACACCTGCCAGATGCAGGATCGTGAGGAAGATGCGCAACGGCGGCTTCACCGCCGTTGCGGGAGTCGGAGTCGCAGTCTGAGTGGTCATGGTTCCAAGGTACGGCGGGCCGGATGGGCTCGATACCGAGTCAACCGGACACTCGACTTCGGGTTTTCCGTAATGCCCGTCGCGGACTTCCTCCTTCTCCTGCCACCGTCTGCTTCACTGGGGGCATGACAGCGCATGAAGGTGAACCGCACGGTGCCGGTCTCGGTCAGCGACTGAACTGGCTGCGTGCGGGAGTTCTCGGAGCGAACGACGGCATCGTCTCGGTCGCCTCCCTCGTGGTCGGGGTCGCCGGTGCCACGACCGACAACGCGGCGCTCCTCACGGCGGGTATCGCCGGCCTGGTCGGCGGAGCCATCTCCATGGCCCTCGGGGAGTACGTCTCGGTGAGCAGTCAGCGAGACAGCGAACGCGCCCTCATCGCGAAAGAGAGCGAGGAGCTGCGCACGATGCCCGCTGTGGAGCTCGATGAACTCACGCAGCTCTATCGCGAGAGGGGGCTCTCGGACGAGACGGCGCGACAGGTGGCCGAAGAGCTCACCGCGCACGATGCCCTCGCCGCGCACCTGGAGGTCGAACTCGGCATCGACCAGGACGACCTCGTCAATCCCTGGCATGCGGCGATGTCGTCGGCGATCGCTTTCACCCTCGGCGCGCTGCTGCCCTTGCTCGCCATCCTCCTTCCGCCGCCGGAGTGGCGGGTTCCGGTGACCTTCGTCGCCGTCCTCCTCGCCCTGGCCGTCACGGGAACACTGTCCGCGAAGATCGGAGGTTCGGCGCCCGTGCGGGCATCGGTTCGACTGGTGATCGGTGGCGGGCTCGCCCTGGCGGCGACCTGGCTCATCGGCACGCTTCTCGGCACGACGGGCGTCGTCTAGAGAAAACGCGAAGAGAAACGGCGAAGGGCGGATGCCGCAGCATCCGCCCTTCGTCTGATCCGTTCCGAGGATCAGTTCGACATGAAGCCGACGAGCAGTCCGCCCGTGACCTTCACTGCGAGGTTGTAGATTCCCGCGACGACGGCGCCGAGCACCGTGAAGACGATGAGGTTCAGGATCGCGACAACCGCCGCGAACGCCATCACCTGCGGAAGTCCGACGACCTCGGAGAGCACGAACGTGTTGTCGGTGATGCCGAGCAGGAAGCTCTCCGCCGTGGTCATGATCCCCGTCGCCTGGAACACCAGGAAGATGAGGAAGAACGAGACCATCGTGACGACCGCGAGGGCCACCGCTCCGAGGAACGAGAGCTTCACGGCCGACCAGAAGTCCACGTAGACCAGTCGGAGGCGTACCTGCTTGCCGCTGGTCTTGCGGGTCGACTTCTTCGCCAGCTTGTCGGCCACTGTGCTCATGCGTCTGTATCCTCGGGGGTCGGTGTCGTCTCGGGGGCCTGGGTCTCGGCATCCTCCGCATCCGCCTCGTCTTCGGCGAGGCCACGCTCACCGTTACGGGCGATGGCGAGGATGCGATCGGCCTCCGTCGTCCGGGCGAACACCACTCCCATGGTGTCTCGACCCTTGGCGGGGACCTCGGCCACGGCAGAGCGTACCACCTTGCCGCTGGAGAGAACCACCAAGACCTCGTCGTCCTCGGAGACGATCAGACCACCTGCGAGAGTGCCCCGATCGTCGTTGAGCTTGGCGACCTTGATGCCTGTTCCGCCGCGCCCCTGCACCCGATATTCCTCCACCGCGGTGCGCTTCGCGTAGCCTCCGTCGGTCACGACGAAGACGAACTTGCCCGGCGCTGCGACGGATGCCGAGAGCAGGCAGTCCTCGTCGATCTTGAACTTCATGCCGCGGACACCGGCTGTCGCCCGACCCATCGGCCGCAGGGCCTCATCGGTCGCCTCGAAGCGCACCGACATGCCGCGGCGGCTGATGAGGAGGATGTCGTCCTCGGCGTTCACGAGCAATGCGCTGACGAGTTCGTCCTCGTCGTTCAGACGGATCGCGATGACGCCGCCCTGACGGTTGGTGTCGTACGCCTCGAGTCGCGTCTTCTTGACGAGGCCCTCACGGGTAGCCAGCACCAGGTAGTCGGCCACCTGGTAGTCGCGGATGTCGAGCACCTGGGCGATGTTCTCGTCCGGCTGCAGGGCGAGCAGGTTCGCGACGTGCATGCCCTTCGCGTCGCGTCCGGCCTCGGGCACCTCGTAGGTCTTCGCGCGGTAGACGCGCCCCTTGTCGGTGAAGAACAGCAGCCAGTGGTGCGTGGTCGTCACGAAGAAGTGCTCGACGATGTCGTTCGCGCGCAACTGCGCACCCTTGACGCCCTTGCCGCCACGGTGCTGAGAACGGTAGTTGTCGCTGCGCGTGCGCTTGATGTACCCCTCGCGCGTGACGGTGACGACCATCTCCTCTTCGGCGATGAGGTCTTCCATCGAGACATCGCCGTCGAAGCCGTGCAGGATGTGCGTGCGACGCTCGTCGCCGAAGCGGTCGACGATGCCCGTCAGTTCTTCGCGGATGATCGTGCGCTGACGACCCTCGTCGGCCAGGATCGCCTTGTAATCGGTGATCTGCGCTTCGAGCTCGTTCGCCTGATCGATGATCTTCTGACGCTCGAGAGCCGCGAGACGGCGCAGCTGCATCTGCAGGATCGCGTCGGCCTGGATCTCGTCGATGTCGAGGAGCTTCTGGAGTCCCTCGTTCGCATCCGCCGTGGTCTGCGAGCGGCGGATGAGCGCGATGACCTCGTCGAGGGCGTCGAGCGCCTTCAGATATCCGCGCAGGATGTGCATGCGCTTCTCGGCCTCGCGCAGACGGAACTCGGTGCGGCGGACGATCACGTCGATCTGGTGGGAGATCCAGTGCGTGATGAAACCGTCGATCGCGAGGGTGCGCGGCACGCCGTCGACGATCGCGAGCATGTTCGCGCCGAAGTTCTCCTGCAGCTGCGTGTGCTTGTAGAGGTTGTTCAGCACGACCTTCGCGACCGCGTCGCGCTTGAGCACGACGACCAGACGCTGACCCGTGCGGTCCGACGACTCATCGCGGATGTCGGCGATACCGGTGATCTTGCCGTCACGGGCGAGGTCGCCGATCTTCACCGCCACGTTGTCGGGGTTCACCTGGTACGGCAGCTCGGTGATGACGAGGCAGGTGCGGCCCTGGATCTCCTCGACGTTGACGACCGCACGCATCGTGATCGAGCCGCGACCCGTGCGGTACGCCTCGTGGATGCCCTTGGTGCCGAGGATCTGCGCACCGGTCGGGAAGTCGGGACCGGGGACGCGCTGGATGAGACCTTCGAGCAGCTCCTCACGGGAGATGCCGGGGTTGTCGAGTGCCCAGAGCGCCGCATCGGACACCTCGCGCAGGTTGTGCGGGGGGATGTTCGTGGCCATGCCGACCGCGATACCGACCGAGCCGTTGACGAGCAGGTTCGGGAAGCGGGCCGGGAGGACCGTCGGCTCCTGCGTCTGGCCGTCGTAGTTGTCGGTGAAGTCGACGGTGTCTTCTTCGATGTCGCGCACCATCTCGAGCGCGAGCGGGGCCATCTTGGTCTCGGTGTATCGCGGGGCTGCCGCGCCCATGTTGCCCGGGGACCCGAAGTTGCCCTGGCCGAGAGCCAGCGGATACCGCAGCGACCACGGCTGCACCAGTCGCACGAGGGCGTCGTAGATCGCCGAGTCGCCGTGCGGGTGGTACTGGCCCATGACCTCGCCCACCACACGGGCGCACTTCGAGAACGACTTGTCGGGGCGGAAGCCGCCGTCGTACATGCCGTAGATCACACGGCGGTGTACGGGCTTGAGCCCGTCGCGCACATCGGGGAGCGCGCGCCCCACGATGACGGCCATCGCGTAGTCGAGGTAGCTGCGCTGCATCTCCGACTGCAGGTCGACCTGATCGATCTTGCCGTGATCGTGTTCCGGCTCGGTGCGTTCTTCGTCAGTCATGAATCAATCTCTCTGTCACACATCTGGTCTGAGCCCGCGGGCATCAGATGTCGAGGAAGCGGACGTCCTTGGCGTTGCGCTGGATGAAGCTGCGTCGGGACTCGACGTCCTCGCCCATCAGCACGCTGAAGATCTCGTCGGCCGCGGCGGCATCCTCGATGGTGATCTGCTGCAGGGTGCGCGTGGTGTGATCCATCGTCGTCTCCCACAGCTCCTTCGGGTTCATCTCACCGAGACCCTTGTACCGCTGGATGCCGGCGTCCTTCGGGATCCGCTTGCCGTTGTCGATGCCGTGCTTGAGCAAGGCATCGCGCTCGGCGTCGCTGAACACGTACTCGTGCGCGGAGTTGGACCACTTCAGGCGGTACAGCGGCGGCATCGCGAGGTACACGAAGCCGGCCTCGATCAGACCGCGCATGTAGCGGAAGAGCAACGTCAGCAGCAGCGTGGTGATGTGCTGGCCATCGACGTCGGCATCGGCCATCAGCACGATCTTGTGATAGCGCGCCTTCTCGATGTCGAACTCTTCGCCGATGCCCGTGCCGAAGGCCTGGATCATCGCCTGGACTTCCTTGTTGCCCAGGGCCTTGTCGAGACGCGCGCGCTCGACGTTGAGGATCTTCCCTCGCAGCGCCAGGATCGCCTGCGTGTGCGGGTCGCGACCCTGCACGGCGGAGCCACCGGCCGAGTCACCCTCCACCAGGAAGATCTCACTGATGGACGGGTCCTTGCTCGTGCAGTCCTTGAGCTTGTCCGGCATGGCGGCCGACTCGAAGACGCTCTTGCGGCGGGCGGTCTCGCGCGCCTTGCGGGCGGCGAGGCGAGCGGTCGCGGCGTCGATCGCCTTGCGGATGACGTTCTTCGCCTGGTTCGGGTTGCGCTCGAACCAGTCCCCGAGCTGATCGCCGACGACCTTCTGCACGAACGCCTTGGCCTCGGTGTTGCCGAGCTTGGTCTTCGTCTGGCCCTCGAACTGCGGTTCGCCGAGCTTGATCGAGATGACCGCCGTCAGGCCCTCGCGCACGTCGTCGCCGGAGAGGTTGTCGTCCTTCTCCTTGAGCAGGTTGTTCGCGCGGGCGTACTTGTTGACCAGGGTGGTCAGCGCCGCGCGGAAGCCCTCCTCGTGCGTTCCACCCTCGTGGGTGTTGATCGTGTTCGCATAGGTGAACACGTTCTCGGTGTACGACGTGGTCCACTGCATCGCGACCTCGAGCGAGATCTTGCGCTCGGTGTCCTCCGATTCGAACGCGATGATCTCGTCGTTGACGACTTCGGCGTGACGCACCTTGTTGAGGTACTCGACGTAGTCGACGAGACCCCGTTCGTAGAAGAACACGTCGCCGGGCTGCTTGGTGACGGTGGCCCCGTCTTCCTCCACCTCGTAGGCGGAGGACTCCCGCTCGTCGCGCAGCTCGATGCGAAGGCCTTTGTTGAGGAACGCCATCTGCTGGAACCGCGTACGGAGGGTGTCGTACTCGAACTCGATCGTCTCGGTGAAGATCGAGGCGTCCGGCCAGAACGTGATGCTCGTTCCGGTCTCTTCGGTCGCTTCGCCCTTCTCGAGCTTCTGCTGGGGGATACCGCCGTCGGCGAAGCTGTGCCGCCAGACGAAGCCCTTCTGCTTGACCTCGACGTCGAAGCGCGTCGACAGCGCGTTCACGACGGAGGAGCCGACACCGTGCAGACCACCGGAGACGGCGTAGGCGCCACCGCCGAACTTTCCACCGGCGTGCAGGATGGTGAGCACGACCTCGACCGTCGACTTGTTGGGGTCGGACGAGTGCGGGTCGACGGGGATACCGCGACCGTTGTCGACGACGCGCACACCGCCGTCGGCGAGCATCGTCACGAAGATCGTGTCGGCGTAACCGGCCAGTGCCTCATCGACGGAGTTGTCGACGATCTCGTAGACCAGGTGGTGGAGTCCTCGAGGCCCGGTGGACCCGATGTACATACCGGGGCGCTTGCGCACGGCTTCGAGGCCTTCGAGGATCTGGATCGAATCCGCACCGTACTCACCAGGCTGCTTCGCCTTGGGTGCGATGGTGCCCTCGGTTGCGGGGGTTCCCCCGGTGTTCGATTCCGTCTCGTCAGCAGGGGATTCAGGCGTCATCAGAGGGCATTCTCCACATCGATATCACGAACTCCCATTCTAGCGGAGTTTCATCGGGAAATGCCGCTCAACGGCCGTGTGTGGGCCTCTGAGCCTTTCGACCCCCTCGCGTGGTGCCCTACCCGTAGGTATCGCGCGGGCCCCGTCCTGGAACGGCTCTGGGACCCCATTTCCACGAGGGAACGTCCGGTCCGATGAAGCGGAGGTTCTCGACGCCCGCATCGGGATACCGTCGGCCGATCTCGGTGAGAATCGTCGCCCGCATGAACTGCAGGTTCTTCGCCCACGCGGTCGAGTCGCACTTCACGGTGAGCAGGCCGCGCTCCAGGGAGACGGGTTCGGAGTGCTTCGCGGTGTCTGCGCCGGCGAGATCAGCCCATTGGCGCACGAGATCTTCTCGCGCGAGGGTGATCTGCCAGCCCGAGTCACGACTCAGCTTGTCGAGCACCGCACCGAGCGCGCCGGGGTCTCGCCCGGGCGTGAAGGGTGCGTTGTCGTCGTCGGTCGCGATGCGTCGCTTGCGTTTCCAGCTCTTGGAACTCGGCTGCAGCCCGCGCAGCCGCAGATAGGTGCCGATCGTCTCGGGAACATCGGCCACCGGAGGGGGAGTGTCCGGAGTCGATGCCGAGGGGCTCGAAGCGGACGGATGGCGTGCCGCGTCAGTCATCCGTCGCCTCCCGCTCGTCGCTGATGGTTCCGGCGCTGATCCGTACCACGTGGGCATGCAGCACCTCGGGGATATCCTCCTCCACCGCTGCCGTGACCACCACTTGCTCATAACCGGCGGTCAAGGCCGCCAACCGCTGACGCCGATCGGCGTCGAGTTCTGCGAAGACGTCGTCGAGGATGAGCACCGGATCGCCGGCGGGAGATTCGCTGCGGAGCAGCTCGGCCGACGCGAGCCGCAGGGCGAGAGCCACCGACCACGACTCCCCGTGGGATGCGTATCCCTTGACCGGGAGGTCGCGGACCCGCAGCACCAGGTCGTCTCGGTGCGGCCCGGTGAGGGTCAGTCCGCGATCGAGTTCTTTCGATCGCTTCGCCGCGAGGGATGCGCGGAACACCTCGGCGATACGAATCGGATCGGTGAGTCTGTCTCCGGACGGCCCCGTCTCGGCACCTTCCGCTCCCTCTTCCCCCTCTTCGGGGTCTCCGCCGCCCACCGAGAGCGCCCATTCCAGCTGGGGACGATGATCTGCACCGGCGATCGCCTCGTAGGCATCGGCCACGGGCTGCTGCAGATCCGCCGCCAGGCGCTGGCGGGCGGTGATGATCTCCGATCCGAGGGAGACCAGCTTGTCGTCCCAGACGTCCAGAGTGCTCAGACCTTCGCCGCGAACGCCGCGGGCACGCGCCGACTTCAGCAGCGCATTGCGCTGCTTCAGGACGCGGTCGTAGTCGGCGAGCACTGCGGCGAGCCTCGGCGTGCGCTGGATGAGGAGCTGATCGGTGAAGCGGCGCCGAGCGGAGGGGTCCCCCCTCACGATCTGCAGGTCTTCCGGAGCGAACAGCACGACGTGCGCGTAGCGGGGGAGTTCGTTCGGCTTCGACGGCGATCCGTTGATGCGAGCCTTGTTGGATCCCTGCCTGTTCACCTGGATCTCGGCGAGCACACGACGTTCTCCGTGCGACAGTCGGGCACGGATCACCGCGAACTCCTGGCCATCGCGGACCATCGGCGCATCAGACGACACCCGGTGCGAACCGAGCGTGGCGAGGAACACCACGGCTTCGGCCAGATTCGTCTTTCCCTGACCGTTGCGCCCGACGAGCACGTTCGGTCCGCGGTGGAGGGTGAGTTCAGCGGTCGCGTAATTGCGGAAATCGACCAGACTCAGGTGCTCCACAATCACGGAGTCAGCCTACCTTCGGGGTCTGACAGTCCGTATTTCCCGGGGAACGTTCCGGGTATGGAGGAAGCGGAGAAGATCAGCGCAGGAGGAGGTTCGGCTGAAGCAGGTACTTGAACGAGTCGAGACCCGCCTGGTCGACCGAGGTCTGGCTCGTGATGAGCACCGGGCTGAGCTTGTTGGCGTTGTCGCTCGATGTGAACGTGACACGGACGAACTCGCTCTTGACGGCGCCGAGCGCCTCGATCAGGTACTGCGGGTTCAGGCCCAGCGTGACCTCATCGCCACCGGAGAGGATCGCGTCGACCGACTCGGATGCGCGTGCATGGTCTCCGCCGGAGGCGTCCATCGTCACACTGTCGTTCGAGAACGTGAAACGCAGGGGAGCAGCACGGTCGAGCACCAGCGAGACTCGGCGAACGGCCTCCACGAGGTCTGCGGTGTTCACGACCGCATAGTGGTCCGTCTGCTCGGGGAACAGCCGGCGCACGGGCGGGAAATTGCCCTTGATCAGCAGAGAAGTGACGGTCTTGTTGCCCGCGGTGAAGGCGATGATCTCTCGGTCGCCCGCTCCGGAGAACGCCACCTGGATCGTGCCGGCGTGTCCGAAGGTCTTGCCGACCTCGAGCAGAGTGCGGGCAGGGACCAGGGCAGTGGCTTCGACGGCCTCGCCGTCCCACGGCACATCCCGCAGCGAGACGCGGTAACGGTCGGTCGCGACGAGGCTCAGGGTGTGTCCCGAGACCTCGAGCTGCACACCCGTGAGCACAGGAGTCACGTCGTCACGCGACGCAGCGAATCCGACCTGGGCGATCGCCGTGCCGAAGTCGTCGGCCGGGACCACACCGGACGAACCGGTCACCTCGGGGATCGAGGGGTATTCCTCGACAGGCATGGCTGCGAGGGTGAACC
Organism: Microbacterium sp. UBA3486; assembly: GCF_002377845.1. Taxonomy (NCBI): domain Bacteria; kingdom Bacillati; phylum Actinomycetota; class Actinomycetes; order Micrococcales; family Microbacteriaceae; genus Microbacterium; species Microbacterium sp. UBA3486. The sequence continues at coordinate 25,085 of NZ_DFQP01000041.1, read as the reverse complement.
GTGCGGAGCCGCAGGTGACCGCGATGCCCCCGTCTTCCTCGACGGCGATCTCGATCGGAGCGTTCGGAAGTCGGCTGGCGATGTCCGAGAGAAGCCGGCCGTGCACCAGGATCGTTCCCGGGGTCTCGACCGTCGCCTCGATGGTGGTGCGGGCGGAAGCCTCGTAGTCGAATGCCGAGAGCGTCAGACCGGAACCATCGGCTTCGATCAGGACGCCGGCGAGGATCGGCTGAGGATTGCGCTGCGGCAGAAGCTTGACGACGAACGAGACAGCCTCGCTGAAGACATCGCGGTTGACCTGAAACCTCACGGGTGCTCCCTTGTCGTCGAACTGTGACGCGTTGTCGTCGGCCCTGCCGGTGCAGGGCTTCCCATGCTAGCCCCACAGTCTGGCGTATCCCTACGCCGAGGTTCCTGTCATTCGGTCGACCGGTTGTCCCCACCGTCTGGTGATCGGATCGCGCCTTGAATGACTTAACTCCTTAACGGTGTTAACAGCTGTGGATACTGTGGATAACTCGGTGGATAGCAGTGGCGAGTAGGGAACTACACAGTTGTCAGTTGTGGAAACCCTGAGGAATCCGCGGGTTCCGGGCTTTCCGGTCGGTGATGGCCCTCCCCGAGTTATCCACAGGTTTGGGTGATCAGCCCACATTCGTCCCGATGGAATCCACGGTCATCCACAAGTTATCCACATGTGCATAGAGGCATCTATCCGACGATCAGAATCCCTGTCGGGCTCACAAAAAAGGGGAGGACGGCACGGGTTCAGGTGCTGTCCTCCCCTTTTCTCGGAGACGCGGCGTGTCAGCGTCGTCCGAGCTGCGTGGTGATCTCGGTGACCTGGTTGTAGATGGAGCGGCGCTCCTTCATGAGCTCGCTGATCTTCTTGTACGCGTACATGACCGTGGTGTGGTCGCGGTTGCCGAACAGCTGTCCGATCTTCGGCAGGGAGAGACTGGTCCGCTCGCGACACAGGTACATCGCGATCTGGCGGGCGGTCGCGATCTGCTGCGACCGGCTGGAGCCGTAGAGGTCGTCGACCGTGAGCTTGAAGTACTGTGCAGTCGCCGTGATGATGTCGGTCGGCGAGATGATGTTGTCCTCGGCCGTGTCGATGATGTCGCGGAGCACGGTCTGCGCCAGGGAGATGTCGAGAGCGGAGCGGTTCAGGCTCGCGAAGGCCGACACCCGGATGAGTGCGCCCTCCAGTTCGCGGATGTTCGATGACACCACGGTCGCGATGTACTCGAGTACCTCGTCGGGAATATGGAGGGCCTCGCTCTGCGCCTTCTTCCGGAGGATCGCGATACGCGTCTCGAGGTCGGGCGCCTGCACGTCGGTGATCAGACCCCACTCGAAGCGGCTGCGCATCCGGTCCTCGAACCCGGTCAGGTGCTTCGGGGCCACGTCGCTGGTGATCACGACCTGCTTGTTGTGATCGTGCAGCGTGTTGAAGGTGTGGAAGAAGGCTTCCTGCGTCTCGGCGCGTCCCTGCAGGAACTGGATGTCGTCGATCAGGAGGATGTCGACGTCGCGGTAGCGCGCCTGGAACGCGGCGCCGCGGTTGTTCGCGATCGAGTTGATGAAGTCGTTCGTGAACTCCTCGCTCGAGACGTAGCGGACCTTGACCCCTGCGTAGAGGGATTGCGCGTAGTCGCCGATGGCGTGAAGGAGGTGGGTCTTCCCGAGACCGGAGTCTCCATAGATGAAGAGGGGGTTGTAGGCCTTGGCCGGCGCTTCGGCGACCGCGACGGCCGCCGCGTGCGCGAAGCGGTTGGACTGTCCGATCACGAAGTTGTCGAAGGTGTACTTCGGATTCAGGCGCGATTCGTGGCGTAGCTGGGTCGGCTGTTCCATGGGGGATTCGACACGCACCTGCTCGTGGCGCCCGAAGTCGCCGACCGCGATCGGCGCCGTCTGCTGCTCTGCCAGCTCGTGGTTCACGACGACGCGGTAGGACGTGACCTCTTCGCCGATGTGCGAGAGAGCCTCCATGATCGGCAGCCGCAGGCGCTTGTTGATCTGCGCCGCGGTGAGATCGTTCGGCACTTCCAGATACAGCGTCGCCGACATCACCCCTGCCGGGACAGCGAGACTGAGGAAGCCCTGCAGCTGAGGCGTGACCCGATCGTCGTCGACCAGAAGCTCCTGCACCGTGGTCCAGATGGGGACGTCGGGCTGGGCAGGTGATGACATGACGCTCCGGACGAGTGATCGAGGCGGGGTCGACGTGCCGTGTCCCCTGTGGATAACTTAGGATGCCACGGTAGTCATCCCGGCTGTGAACGGCAACCTGCCCTTGAAAACACGCGTGCGTGTTGCAGCTGCCGGCCGACCCGGGGTTGTGGATAATGGCTGTGCGGTTCGTACCGGAAGACCACCACAGGAGCGCGCAGATTTGCTCTGCGCGCCGGTAAGACGTACCCTTACTTGGTTGACTTATGCCATTTTTGGCAGTACCCCATGTCTCCGGTCGAAGTGAACCCGGTGGCAGCATTCCCGGAGTGATTCCATGAGCAAGCGCACCTTCCAGCCCAACAACCGTCGTCGCGCCAAGAAGCACGGCTTCCGTGCCCGCATGCGTACGCGTGCAGGCCGCGGCATCCTCGCTGCACGCCGCGCGAAGGGCCGCACCGAGCTCTCTGCGTAGTCCGCTGTGCTCGCCCGCCCGTATCGGCTGACCCGCGGGAGCGACTATCGTCTGGTCGTTCGCCGTGGTTCCCGTTGTGGCGGGGCGCGCGTCATCACCTCGATGCTGACGACGGGCGAGAGCAGAGCCGCAAGGTTCGGATTCATCATCAGCAAGCAGGTGGGCACCGCTGTGGTGCGCAACACCGTGCGTCGTCGGCTCAAAGCCGTGTGTGCGGAGGCGCTCCCGGGTGTTCCCGAGGGCACGGATGTCGTCATCCGTGCCCTTCCTGCGTCTGCCACGGCCTCCTTCGCGGAGCTTCGAGCCGATGTGGAGCGCTGCTTGGGCAGACTGACGCCGGCACCTGCCGCGGTGTCGGCATGACCGCGCTTCCAGCCTCGTCTGTCGGGACCGCGCAGTTGCACGCGCAGGACCTGATCCGCAGCATCCCGGTGATCCCGCGCAATCTCGTGCTGGGATTCCTCACCGCGTATCGCAAGGTCATCTCCCCGATGTACGGAGATGTCTGTGCGTACTATCCCAGCTGTTCCGCCTACGCTGTAGGTGCGGTGCAGCAGCACGGTGCAGTGAAGGGAGCAGCGCTCTCGGCATGGCGCATCCTCCGCTGCAACCCCTGGACTACCGGCGGCGTCGATGATGTCCGTCCGCACGACCACTTCCGTTACGACCTGACTGCACACGGTTTCGTCGTCCCTTCCCGAAAGGACTGATCGGTGGGTCTTGACCTTCTGCTCGCCAGTGCGACTCCCAGCCCCGAACCCGCGGCAGGTGGGTTCGATCTGATCGGCACCATCCTGTGGCCGCTCAAGTGGGTCGTCGAGCTCATCCTCGTCGCCTGGCACTGGCTGTTCACCGCCGTCGGGCTTCCTGCGGCATCCGGCATCACCTGGGTGCTGTCGATCGTCGGACTCGTCGTTGTGGTCCGTGCCGCTCTGATCCCGCTTTTCGTGAAGCAGATCAAGAGTCAGCGAAAGATGATGGAAATTGCTCCTGAACTGCGAAAAGTTCAGGAGAAGTACCGCGGCAAGAAGGATCAGCTCTCTCGCGAGGCCATGAGCCGCGAGACCATGGCGCTGTACAAGAAGCACGGTACGACACCGATGTCGAGTTGTCTGCCTCTGCTGGTGCAGATGCCGATCTTCTTCTCGCTGTACAGCGTGCTGAGCGATGTGAGCAAGCATGCGAAGGCAGGTGGTGGTGGCGTCGGGCTCCTGAGCCCGGAGCTGACGAAGGAGTTCTACGACGCCAAGCTGTTCGGCGTCGCCTCGCTGCACGAGAACCTCGGCAATGCGATCGATGCGAAGAACACCACGGCGATCGTCATCCTGGTCACGCTCGTCGTCCTCATGATCGCTTCGCAGTTCTTCACGCAGCTGCAGATCATCTCGAAGAACCTGTCGCCCGAGGCCAAGACCGGCCAGGCGTACCAGATGCAGAAGATCATGCTCTACGTGCTGCCGCTGGGCTTCATCTTCTCCGGTGTCTTCTTCCCGCTGGGCGTCGTCGTGTACTGGTTCATCTCGAACCTCTGGACCATGGGCCAGCAGTTCCTCGTCATCCGCGAGATGCCGACACCCGGTTCAGAAGCCGCCAAGGCTCGCGAGGAGCGTCTCGCCCGCAAGGGCAAGGCCATCGATTCCTCGGGCAAGGTCGTCCCGATGGCCGCTTATGAGGCGGAGCAGCAGCGTCTGCTCGAAGAGGCCGAGAAGGCCAAGGCGGAAGCACCGAAGCGTCAGCAGCCGGTCGGCAAGAAGCGCGCGAAGAAGAAGGGGAGCGGTTCATGAGCGAGACCATGACCGACAGCACCGAGCCCACCGTGGCTCAGCTCGAGAACGAAGGCGACGTCGCTGCGGACTATCTCGAGGAACTCCTCGACATCGCGGACATCGATGGCGACTTGAATCTCGACGTTCGTCAGGGCCGCGCTTATGTCTCGGTCGAGGCCGAGGGAGATGCATTGGCGTTGCTCTCCGCCCCGGATACGGTGCAGGCGCTGCAGGAACTGACGCGTCTCGCGGTGCAGAGCAAGACCGGTTCGTTCTCTCGACTGATCCTCGACATCGCCGGCTCCCGCGACACCCGTCGCCGTCAGTTGGAGACGTTGGTCGATGCCGCCGCCGCGAAGCTCGACGAGGGCTCGTCCCAGGCGTCCCTGCCTTCGATGTCGAGTTACGAGCGCAAGCTGGTGCATGACATTGCTGCCGAACGGGGTCTGGTCTCCGAGTCCTACGGTGAGGGTGCCGACCGCCACACGGTTCTTCGCCGTCGTTGATGTTTCACGTGAAACATCGTTTCGGGGGCAGGCATGAGTGAGCTGGAGCAGGAACCCTCGGTCGCTTCCGATCTCTTCGGAGACCGCATCGATGTGGCACGTTCGTTCACCTCAGCTCTCGCTCGCGAGGGGGAAGAGCGGGGCCTCATCGGTCCACTCGAGCTCCCACGGCTATGGACGCGTCACATCCTCAACAGCGTGATCGCTGCTCCCCTCTTTCACGGTTCCGTCGCTGATATCGGCTCTGGTGCCGGACTTCCTGGCCTGGTGCTCGCGATCGCCCGCCCGGACGTGCAGTGGACGCTTGTTGAACCGATGGAGCGACGCGTCACCTGGCTCAACGAGCAGGTCGATGGACTGGAGCTCTCGAACGTGACCGTTCTTCGATCGCGTGCGGAGGATGTACGTCCTGCGGAAGGCTTTGATGTCGTGACTGCTCGCGCCGTCAGCGCACTGCGCACCCTGGTTCCGTTGACTGCTCCGCTGGTTCGAGATGGCGGCGAACTCGCTCTCCTCAAGGGGATGAACGCACCGAATGAGATCGAGGCGGCCCAGAAGCAGATCAAGAAGTTCCGTCTGACGGATGTAAGGGTCGAGGTCTTGGGGGAGGGTATCCTCCCCGAGACCACCCGGGTGGTTCGCGCGCGCGTTCGTTAGGTCCGTCCATCTCCGCAGGTACGCGGGGTGTTTCACGTGAAACACCCCGCTTTTCTGTGTAGTGCTGTCGGGGCCAGTTTGCCTCGAGCCGGAGTGATGTGGGCTTTGGACGTGATGAATCGTAGGGCGCCTGTTTTCCGTAGAGGCCAGACGACCCGGGGGATGCGTTTGGGCTCCCGCCGGAGGATACTGGTGGGAGCGGGCCAAGCACGCCGGTGCTCTGTCCTTGCTATGCCTGTCGGGGGAAAGCGGGGCTGGGGCGCCGCTCGACGAGGAGATCGCTGAAGTGCCGCCCATTGCGCGGCGCACTTCTTCGTCGAGCGGACTAGAGGAGGTGTTTCACGTGAAACACGGTGGATCAAGGCACCTCGTGGCGCAGCCTCGCGTAGTGGTCCTGTGTCTCTGGGCGCTCGACTGGGCGCAATGACGACGTTGTGGGGAATAGCCATCGCGGATTGCCGTCGGTGGAGTTGTCACGGGCTGTCAGCGTGATGGCTTGTGGGTGTCGGTGTGCGTGTGGGCGTGGCAGATGCACTCCCAGAAATGAGGTGTGCAGGCTTGCTGCCGGCAGGGGCCCGGTGATGCCGAACACGCTTGCTGCCTGGTTTCACGTGAAACACTGACGTGCGCACAGCCGTGAGATCGACGGCTCAATAGCTCCGACGAGTCCGCCTTGACGGAGCGAGCACTATGCGGACCCCACCTTCGTAGAGGCCCGTCTGCCTCAGTCACGGTTCTCGATGACTTTTGAGGGGTGTTTCACGTGAAACATGACCGCCCGTTCGTCCGCTATCCCGCGTGAAGACCGTTCTGCCACCAGAACCGCGCGAGCGACATTGATCTGGAGAGGCGCGGATAGTGGGGTGGGGGAGGGAGGTGGCGACTGTCTTTTGCTTGCGAGACGTATCCCTCCAAGGGTCGACGTCTTCCATGTGCGCCTCATCTATCTGCGCCTGACCTTTGGCCACCGATCGCCGGTGTTGCGGATTGCGGTCTCTCTTGTGAAGAGGGACTCCCTGTAGACCTGCGATTCGCCGTAAAACTGGGACTTCCTGTGGAGAGTGGTCTTCGCGGGGGAGCGCGATCTGTCGCTGCTTCCCACTCCGGGGCGCGGGGATCCGCGTGGTTGTCCCAACGCATGGTCAGGCAGGGATGGACCTCCTCTGGGGATCACTGCGCTCGCATTGGTGTCCGATCTCGACCGTGCAGCCGCTCTTCACTCATGTTTCACGTGAAACGCCGCGAGGTGTCGTGGCTGCGCCGCGTGCGGCCATCTCGAGGTATGTCCTTAAGAGGCTGATCGCCGCCTTCCGACGCAGAGCGGCCTTCTCCGTGAGCGCAGTACGAGCGAGTTGATGTGGGGAAGAATGCCGCTCTGCGCCAGGCGTTGTTGGCGTTGGGGGTGGCTGCAACTCGGTCAGTGCGGCTAGGGGAGTGTGGTTGAGGGAGTGTGGCTGAGGGAGTGTGGCTGAGGTATTGCGCTTCGGCTGGGGCGCGCGGGTTCGCGGGCACGCTTCAGGAGACGCGGCTCGGCATGAGAATCCAGGCGCCCAAACTGGACATGCTCAGGATGTGGCCCGCGGGTGTTCCGCGGAGGACAAGCCGGCCCCAGGGATGCACGAGCCTCGCGAACGAAACCGTTCACGTGAAACAACGACCTCGACAGCCAAAAGGGCCCCTCAGACCCCTTGAGATCTCGGATTCCCTCTGAACGCAACACACCCTCGAGGGGCCCACGGCGTACGCTCCGTCATCGAAGGTCAGTCTCTAGCGATTAGAGTGGAACGCGGCCCCGAAAGGAGTGGATGTTTCACGTGAAACAGTCCGAGAAGACGTCATCGAACGGATCGTTCGGGATGGATACGCCGCTCGCGCGGGAACTCGCTGACCTCTCCGCGCGTCGGCGCGCACTCGAGGCCACCACCGTGGAGTTCACCGGGGAAACCCGTGTGCTGACGGTGTCGAATCAGAAGGGCGGTGTGGGTAAGACCACTACCGCCGTGAACATCGCCTCCGCTCTGGCGGGAATGGGGGCCAAGGTTCTGGTCATCGACCTCGACCCCCAGGGCAATGCATCCACGGCCTTGGGTGTGCCGCACAGCGCTGAGACTCCCAGCGTCTACGACGTACTGATCGACGAGTTCCCACTGGCGGACATCGTGCAGGAGAGCCCCGAGGATTCGAACCTCTTCTGTGCGCCGAGCACCATCCATCTCGCGGGTGCAGAGATCGAACTCGTTGCACAGGTCGCCCGAGAGCATCGCCTGCGTCGCGCGCTCGAGGCGTACCTGGCCGACCACCCTATGGATTTCGTCATCATCGACTGCCCCCCTTCGTTGGGGCTGCTCACGATCAACGCCTTCACGGCCGCGACCGAGGTCTTCATCCCGATCCAGTGCGAGTACTACGCCCTCGAGGGACTGAGCCAACTGCTCGGGAGCATTCAGATGATCCAGAAGCACCTGAATCCGGTCCTTCACCTCTCCACGATCCTGCTCACGATGTTCGATGGTCGTACGCGCCTGGCGCAGCAGGTCGCCGAAGAAGTGCGTACGCACTTTCCGGATCAGGTACTCGAGACGGTCATCCCGCGTTCCGTCCGTGTATCTGAGGCCCCCAGCTTCGGTCAGACCGTGATCGCATACGACGGTCAGTCCGCCGGCGCGATCGCGTACCGTGAGGCCGCTGTTGAAATCGCGTCGCGCACAGCGACGCAGAGCAAGGAGAAATGATGGCGAAGCGCACTGGGCTGGGTCGGGGTATCGGCGCCCTCATCCCCACAGCTGATCAGTCGGAACGTCCCGTCGACGTGTTCTTCCCTGGTGCGAGCCTGCGACAGGCGAACGCGGAGACCGCGCCGGAGGTGGAGGCCGACGCACCCGATCTCGAGATCGTCCCCGGCATCCACCTGATCCAGGTCGACCCGAACACGATCGTCGCCAACCCCCGCCAGCCCCGAACGCACTTCAACCCCGAAGATCTCGCAGAACTGGTCCACAGCGTTCGTGAGTTCGGTGTGCTGCAGCCCGTCGTGGTTCGCAAGAACACCGAGGGACAGTACGAGCTCATCATGGGCGAGCGGCGCACTCGTGCCGCTCGCGAGGCAGGCCTCGACGTCATCCCCGCGATCGTCCGCGACACCGCCGACGAAGACCTCCTGCGGGACGCGTTGCTCGAGAACCTTCACCGCTCCGAGCTGAACCCGCTGGAAGAGGCCTCGGCCTATCAGCAGCTGCTCGACGACTTCGGGATCACCCAGGAAGAGCTGGCCACCCGTATCGGACGCTCTCGTCCGCAGATCAGCAACACGATCCGTCTGCTGAAACTGCCGGTGCCGGTGCAGCAGCGGGTGGCGGCGGGAGTCCTGACCGCAGGCCACGCACGCGCGATCCTCAGCCTCGACAATCCTGAGTCCATGCAGCGCCTCGCGGACAAGGTCGTGAACGAAGACCTCTCGGTGCGCGCCACGGAGGAAGCGGCGAAGTCGCAGCCCAGCGCCGGCAAGTCCGTGAAGCCGACTCCCGGTGCTCGACGTGCGTACCTCGATGAGGTCGCCGGCAAGCTCGGTGACCGGCTGAACACCCGGGTGAAGATCGCGCTCGGTGCACGAAAAGGCCAGGTCACGATCGACTTCGCTTCGATCCAGGATCTCAACCGCATTCTCGAAGAACTGGGAGAGGGCGGCTACGGCTCGTCGAAGTGATCTCCCGACGGGAGCAGCGCTAGCCTAGACTCGCGTCATCGTGACGACGAGGGGGATGTCATGTCGAGAACAGCCGGTCCAGCAGCTATCAAGCGCCGTGTGATCGCCGTCAGTATCGCGGCCGCGTTGGGTGGTTTCCTCTTCGGATTCGACACCGCCGTGATCAACGGCGCCGTCGACGCGCTGGCGGGCGACGTCTCGGGGTTCGATCTCGGGACGGCCCTGAAGGGCTTCGCCGTGTCTTCGGCCCTCATCGGCTGCGCCGTCGGTGCCTGGTTCGCGGGTCCGGTCTCCAACAAGTACGGCCGCATTCCGGTCATGGTCGTCGCCGCCGCGATGTTCTTCATCTCCGCCATCGGTTCCGGTCTCGCCTTCAGCGTTGTCGATCTCATCATCTGGCGAGTCATCGGGGGCCTCGGCGTCGGTGCGGCCTCGGTGATCGCACCGGCCTACATCGCCGAGGTATCGCCGGCCGCCATCCGCGGGCGCCTCGGCTCCCTGCAGCAGCTCGCCATTGTCACCGGTATCTTCGCGGCACTGCTCTCCGACGCACTGCTCGCCGGTATCGCCGGTGCCGCGGACCAGCCGCTGTGGGGTCTCACCGCGTGGCGCTGGATGTTCATGGTGGCCGCGATCCCTGCCCTGGTCTACGGTCTCATGTCGCTTCGGCTGCCGGAATCTCCGCGATATCTGGTGCGCAAGGGTGAGCTGAAGAGAGCTGCCGACGTTCTCGAGACCGTCACCGGGACCGTCGATGTGCAGGGGAAGATCGACGAGATCACCGGAACCATCGACACGGAGCGCTCGGAGTCGCTGCGTGACCTGCGCGGCAACCGTCTCGGCCTGAAGCCGATCGTCTGGATCGGCATCCTGCTGTCGGTGTTCCAGCAGTTCGTCGGCATCAACGTGATCTTCTACTACTCGACGACCCTCTGGCAGTCGGTGGGCTTCGACGAATCCAGCGCTCTGCTCACCTCCGTCATCACCTCGGTCACGAACATCGTCGTCACGATCGTGGCGATTCTGCTGGTGGACAAGATCGGTCGCCGGATCATGCTGCTGGTGGGTTCGGTCGGGATGACCGTGACGCTGGGCCTCATGGCTGTGGCATTCTCGTTCGGCACGCTGGACGCGCAGGGGACGGCGACGCTTCCCGACCCGTGGGCCACCATCGCCCTGATCTGCGCGAACGGTTTCGTCGTGTTCTTCGGCGCGAGCTGGGGTCCGCTGGTGTGGGTCCTGCTGGGCGAGATCTTCCCGAACTCGATCAGAGCCGGTGCTCTCGCCGTCGCGGCTGCAGCGCAGTGGGTCGCGAACTTCTTCATCTCCACGACGTTCCCGGCGTTCGCTGAGATCGGCCTCACATTCGCCTACGGGTTCTACGCGTTCTTCGCGCTCCTGTCGTTCTTCTTCGTGTTCTTCAAGGTGCCGGAGACCAAGGGCAGGGAGCTCGAAGACATGACCGAGAACATGAAGGTGGAGCGCCGGAGGGGCCCGCAGCCGACGTAGGCTGGAAGTATGACCGAGTCCGTACAGCGTCGCGCCAGCCTGGAAGTGCTGCGTGCCGAAGCGGCGGACGAACTCGCGGTCCTCATCCAGGAGCGCCTTCTCGGGGGAGAAGACCCCTGGGAGTTCATGGAAGAGCTCCCCAGCGTCGATGAGCTCGTCGTCTACCTGCTGCGCGCGGACAACATCAATGCGAACGACGGCGTGCGTCCCAATGCGGCCCGACACTATCGCGTGCTCCGGCAGATCGCCCTGGAGTACCCGGAGCTGACATCGGCCGTCTGGGGCCTGCTGGACGAGAAGCAGCGCCACCGGCGCTGGGATCCGACCGTCGCCGACGCCTCCTGAGGTGGGCGTGGTTCTCGTTCCCCACGATCCGAGCTGGGCAGCGGTCTTCGAGAACGTCGCGGTGGAGCTGAGGGAGTGCGGGAATCCGCACTGGCTCGTCGAGCACATCGGATCCACCGCCATCCCGGGGATGGATGCCAAACCGATCATCGACCTCGCCGTGCGAATCGCCGACGAGGATGACTTCGGGCGGCACCGAGCCGGTCTCGAAGCCGTGGGGTGGAGGCTCGGGAGCGGAGTGCGCAGCCACCGGGTGATGATCTTCGAGCAGGACGGCGTCCGCACGCGAATCGCCCACTTCTTCGGCGCGGACGAGTGGGCTGATGTGAACCAGCGGATACTTCGGGACTGGCTGTTGCAGCATCCGGACGACGTCGAGCTCTACGCACGTGCGAAGCATGCCGCCGTGGGCACCGCCCTTCGGGGAGAGGGCTCGTACAACGACGGGAAGACGGCCGTGATCCAGAACATCCTCGATCGGGCTCGCGCTGCGCGCGGACTGCCGTCCGTCTCGGTGCACGACAAGCACTGAGACGGACGGCGTCGCGGCCGCGATGCGTCGCGGAGACGAAGAAGGGGCCGTACCTCTCCGGGAGGTACGGCCCCTTCTTGTCAGAGGATCAGCCGATGAATGCGGCAAGGTCCTTCTCAAGCGCGAACTTGGGCTTGGCGCCGATGATGGTCGTCTTGACCTCACCACCGTGGAAGACCTTCATCGCCGGGATCGAGGTGATCTGGTACTTCATCGCCAGCTCGGGGTTCTCGTCGACGTTGAGCTTGAGGATGGTGATCTTGTCGGGGTTGTCGGCCTGGATCTCGTCCAGAACCGGGGCGACCATACGACACGGACCGCACCACTCAGCCCAGAAGTCCACCAGCACCGGACCGTCGGCCTGCAGAACGTCCTGCTCCCAGGTCGCCTGGCTCGTAGCCTTTGCACTCATCAGAGTTCTCCTTGATTCGAGGTTCGTCTGCTACAACAGCCGACGAGGGGAAAGTGTTCCCGGGCTATGCCGAGGCGGTGAGGATCTCAGCGGCCTCGGCCGCCGGGACCTCGACGGAGGCGTCTTCGAAGTCTGCGAGGAAGTGCTCCGCGTCGAGAGCGGCGACCGTCCCCGTGCCGGCAGCCGTGATGGCCTGACGATAGGTGGGGTCGATGACGTCGCCGGCAGCGAAGACTCCGGGAACCGAGGTCTTCGACGAACGGCCGTCGACCCAGATGGTGCCCTCCGACGTCAGCTCGAGCTTGTCATGCACGAGGTGCGTCCGCGGGTCGTTGCCGATCGCGATGAAGAGTCCGTCGAGCGGGAGGTCGCTGAGGGTGCCGTCGACGGTCGAGCGCAGCTGCACGCCGGTCACGGAGTCGCCACCGAGCACTTCGGCGACCTCACTGTTCCACACGAACTCGATCTTCTCGTTCGCGAAGGCGCGCTCCTGCATGATCTTCGACGCTCGCAGGGTGTCCTTGCGGTGGATGACGTAGACCTTGTCGGCGAAGCGGGTGAGGAACGTGGCCTCTTCCATCGCGGAATCGCCGCCTCCGACGACCGCGATCGTCTTCTCGCGGAAGAAGAACCCGTCGCACGTGGCACACCAGGAGACGCCGTAGCCCGAGAGGCGCTCTTCACCTTCGATGCCGAGCTTGCGGTAAGCGGAACCGGTCGCGTAGATCAGGGACTGCGTCTCGTGCTCCGCACCGCTGCCGAGGATGACCTTCTTGACGGGACCGTCGAGCTGCAGCTCGGTGACGTCGTCGTAGACGACCTCGGTGCCGAACTTCTCCGCCTGCTCCTGGAACTTGGCCATGAGCTCCGGTCCCTGGATGCCTTCGGGGAAGCCCGGGTAGTTCTCGACCTCGGTGGTGTTCATCAGCTCGCCGCCGACCTCGACGGAGCTCGCGATGAGCAGCGGCTTGAGGTTCGCCCTGGCCGCGTAGATGGCAGCCGTGAATCCGGCGGGGCCGGAGCCGATGATGATGACCTGACGCATGTGCTCTCCGTCTTAGAAACTGCAGTCGAATGACCTTCGAATGCTTCAACCCATGGTAGCCGCGAGGCATTCCCCGCACAGTCTGTGCCGCTGCGCTGGGAGAAGCCTCCGGGGCGGGATCAGCGACCGGGCAGGAAGCGACGGATGAGGGCGCTGCCGGCCTTGAGCTCAGGGGCGCGCATCGCGGCGAGGATGGCGATGTAGACGATCACCACGACGAGCCCGATGATCGCGGTGCCGAGGGCGCCCTGGATCTTGTCATCCATCGTCCAGCCTGCGGTTCCTCCCAGCAGGGCGAACGCTCCCCAGCCAGCGAGACCCGCGGGGACGCCGGCGATCGCGAAGCGAACGATGGCGGACATCCAGGAACGGATCTGCAGGCCGCCGATCTTGCGATGCAGCAGCCACGTGGCGACGATCGTCTGCAGGATGCTCGCGATGGACTGACCGAGCGCGACCGCCGCGGCGAGGGAGGTGAGGGGGATGATTCCCGCTTCGCGCATGCCCAGCGCGATGAGCGCCGTCACCACGATGAGCACGCACTGGAAGATCGTGAACCAGAACGGGGTGCGCGTGTCGTCGTACGCGTAGAACGTGCGCTGCACGATGAACAGGACCGTGAGCGGGATGAGCCCGACGAGATAGGCGAGCAGCACCAGTGCGGCTGCCTGGGCGTCGTCGGCGGAGGCGGTGAACACCCGAGAAGCAGGGATGGCTGCGGCCGCGACGGCTGCCGTTGCCGCGACGATGAAGAAGAGCAGTGTGCGGATGCTCTGCGCGATGTCGGCACGGACTTCATCATCGCGGCCGGCGGCGGCGTGACCGCTGATCTGGGTGAAGTAGGGAGTGCCGATCGAGAGCACGATCACCGAGTACGGGAGCATGAAGATGAGCCAGGCATTCGCCGTCACGGTGGCGGAAGCACCGAAACCGGCGACCTCGCTGACGATGTAACCCTGGAGGACTCCGGCGGAGAGACTCGCGAACGCCATGAGGAAGGTCCAGCCCGCCAGCCGTCCGACATTCCCGAGTCCGACACCCCGCCAGCGGAAGTCGGGTTTCAATGCGAGCCCCGTGCGGCGCCAGAAGAGAAGCAGGACGACGGCCTGGAGTGCGATGCCGAGAGTCGCCGTGCCACCCAGCAGCGTGATCATCTGCGGCGTCCAGTCGGCGGCCTTCGTGGACACCGGCCCGAACAGGGCACCGAGCGCAAGGAAACCGGCGATCGACACGATGTTGTTGACGACGGGCGCCCAGGTGAACGGACCGAAGATCTTCCGCGCGTTGAGAGCCTCGCCGAGCATCGCGTAGAGGCCGTAGAGGAGGATCTGGGGGAGACACCAGTATGCGAGTGCCGTCGCGAGCGCGAGAGTGGCCTCGTTCGCCTTGCCGGCGACCAGGTGGACGAGCCAGGGCGCCGCGGCGGTCGCGATCCCCGTCACCACCACGAGCACCACGGTGCCGAGGGTGAAGAGCTTCGAGATGAACGCGTTGCCGCCGTCGGCATCCGCTGTCGCCTTCACGATCTGCGGAACGATGACGGCGGTGAGGATTCCGACCGAGATGAGGGAGAAGACGCTGTTCGGCAACTGGTTCGCATAGGTGAACGCGTCTGCTGCTTGGGATGCGACCGAGCCGAGGACGCCGACGAGCACGATGCTGCGGAGCAGGCCGGTCAGTCGAGAGACGAGGGTGCCGGCGCCGATGACGGCGCTCGCGCGGCCGAGACTACTCAATCTGTCTCCCGTCGACGGTCTTGTCTCCAGTCGTCGGTGCAGGAGCATCGGATTCGGCCTCCGCGGCCACCTCGTCGAGTTTCTCGAGCTCGGCCTCCGCCTCGGCCTCTTCAGCAGCCTCCCGGCGCTTACGGCGGACCGTCCGGATCACACCGAGGGTGATCAGGAGGACGGCGAGACCTCCGAAGATGACCAGGCCGATGGTCTCCCACTCGGCACGAACGGCGACTCGGATCTCCTGCTGACCCTGGATCTGCACGCCGGTGGGGCTGTAGAGGCTGAGCCGCAGGTCGACCTCACCGCTGCCGACGCGTGCCGACACCGGGACCTTGACGCGTTTCGTCGAGTTCGCCTCGACGACGGTCTCGGTCATCGGGGTGACTTCGAGACGCGGGTCGGTCGGTGAGACGAACAGCTGCACCGTCACCGGCCATGGAAGGTCGTTGCGCACGGCGATCGGCAGGTCGGCGTTGGCGGTGAGCAGCTGGATGGTGCTCGACGGCGGGATGCTCACGGCCGCGAGCGTCTCCGTGGTGCGCTTCCGGTGCTTCTCGACACCGTCGGCGAAGGACTTCGCCGACGATCCGACGGCCAGCGTGCGGAGGATCCTGATGCGCTCGGGGCTCAGCAGCACCTGGGGGTCGGTGAGGATCGAGGAGAAGGCGGTGAGAGTGCCCTCATCGGCGAGGAGCTCGTTGACCGCGGTGGCGCGAGCGGGATCGGCCTGGGAGGTGAGGGCGGCCGGGACCGGCGGTGTCGCGCGGAGCGCGGACAGCTCGAATCCGATCGAATCGGCGGCCGAGATCGCGTCGCGCAACGCGTCGGCGTCGCGGTTCTCGTCGCGGTCGAGTCCGACGAGCAGGGGGGCGCCGGCGACGCGATCCTCGGCGAGCAGGAGCAGAGCAGCGGCCTCGGCGAGGAGGCGCTGGCGATCGAGCGGGTCCGCTTCGGCCGCGACGTCGGACAAGGATTCGGACAGGCCCGTGTCTGTGACCAGGAGGTCGTTTCCGCCGAGCGTGGCGTGCGCCGCACTCTGTCCGCCGAGCGCGGCCGAGGAGACGACCGTGGTCGTGCCCTCGCCGAGGTAGCGCGTGAGAGAGGAGAGGTCGTCGGGTCCGAGGTCGTCGTCCGGCCACAGGATTCGAGGAAGGGCACCCTCGACGGCCGTGAGCTCCTGGTCGTCCGGAAGCTGCGGCGTGTTGGTCGGGCTGGGGGACGGGCCCGGCGTCGCGCTCGGTCCGTCCGTCGGGGAGACGCTGGCAGGTGCCTGCGGGAAGTTCGCGGGATCGAGGAACGGAGCCAGAGTCGTCGGCTGCAGGAGTGCGGGTAGCCCCGCCTGCGCCTGAGCGGTGGCATCCGCATCGCCGAACTGCAGTGCGAACCGTGCGTTGGGAAGAGCTTCGAGACGGGTGAGCCAGTCCTGGGCCGACCGCGGCGCTGAGGAGCCGAGCACGCGGATGGCCGTGAGGATCGACGGGTCGATCGCGAGCACCGCGGTGGTTCCTGCGACACCGTCGAGCTGAGCGGTGAGAGCACCGTCCGGCGCGGTGAGCGCGGCGAGTTCGTCGGAACTGAGCAGCGCCCCACCCTCCGGCGTCGCGGTGACCGGGACCAGGACACCGACCTGCGTCGTCTGGGAGTCCGCCACGACCAGCACGCTCGTGGCGGCGGCCGCGACGGCAGTCGCGCGATCGTCGGTGGCGCTCGCCGTCTTCGCGCCGGTGAGCTCTGCGCGCAGCGGGTACACACCAGGGGTGAGATCGGAGAGGGTGTCGGCGGGCACGAAGACCGTCGCCGTGGCCGACGTGTCGGCCTCGAGTGGCGCCGTCGTCTCGGAACCGATCGTCGCGAAGTCGCCAGGAGCCTCACCCTCGTCGAGCCAGCTCGTGACCGAAGCCTCATCCGTCAGGGGAGTCTTGCTGAGCTCCACCTGTACCTGACCGCCGGAGAGCTTCGAATCCGTGTCGTTCTGCAGCGTAACCATCGCCGTGGTCGCGGAACCGGGGGCGACGAGCCCCCGCAGACCCGCGGAGACGTGGAACCCGATGCTCTGCTCGTCGTCTGAGGAGGATCCGCCGGCGGCGATGGCGGTGCTCGGGAGGGCGACTGTGCAGGCGCCCAAAGCGATCGCGAGTACAGCGGTCCCGCCTGCGAGCCTTCGCAGGCGCGCACGGAAGCCGTGCTCGGGGGTGATCGCGGTCATGAAGGTCTTCCTCGAACGCCCGGAAAAGGGCTGATCGTGAGTACTGACCCCCTGATTCTAGGAGGCCTGGGGAAGGAGAACCCTGAAGACGCGTAGAGTGACGGCCGTGTCCGACACCCCCGCACCCCACACCGACCCGCTTCTCGTCGCCGCACTCGCTTCTGATCTCGACGCCGCCGACCTGCGTTCCGCGCCCCTTCGCCGACTGTGGGGCGAGGAGGCCGACGATGCCCTCGCCCGCGGGATGAGAGAGCCTATCCTGCGCGCGATCGCCGGTGACGGGGGCGTGCTGGCGACCCTGGGACGCCTCCTGGTGCTCGGCATGCCGCAGCCGCGGGTGGCGGTCGCCACCGCATTGCCGCAGCTCGGAGTGGACGGGCTCGTGGCGCTCGCACTCGCGACAGCCGATGCCGATGCCGTGACCCCGACCGTCCTGCTGCGTCCACAGTCGTTCGTAGACGCCGACGGCGTCGGGGAGTGGTGGATCGCCAGCGACCTCGATGAGGTCGCGCTCGACGGCCCTCTTCCTCTCGACCACGTGCTCGGGGTCGGCGGGGCGTCGCGCACTCTCGCTGAGACGATCGTTCCCATCCAGGTCGATCGCGCGCTCGATCTGGGGACCGGGTGCGGGATCCAGGCGCTCCTCGTCGCCCGTCGGGCCGGCACCGTGATCGCGACCGACATCTCGGAGCGCGCCCTGGCCTTCGCGGAACTCAACGCCCGCCTCAACGGCGTGGCCAACATCGAGTTCCGACACGGCAGCATGTTCGAGCCCGTCGCGGGCGAGGCCTTCGACCTGATCGTCTCCAACCCGCCGTTCGTCATCACCCCCCGGATGGACGGCGTCCCGGCGTACGAATACCGCGACGGCGGACTGGTGGGAGACGCGCTCGTCGAGCAGTTCGTGCGGAGCGCACCCGCGTATCTGACGCAGCACGGCATCGCCCAGCTGCTCGGCAATTGGGAGTCGCAGGCCGGGATCACGGGCCTCGCACGTCTCGACGCGTGGGTGCCGAGCGACATCGACCTCTGGGTGATCGAACGCGAGGAGCTGTCGCCGCTCGGTTACGCGGAGTTGTGGATCCGTGACGGCGGCACCACACCCCGCGACCCTGCGTTCACCGCGCTGCTGACCGCCTGGCTCGACGACTTCGCCGCGCGAGGGGTGACGTCGGTCGGATTCGGCTACGTACTGATGCGGCGAGGCTCGACGCCTCCGCTTCGCCGTACGGAGCGCATCGCCCAGCCGGTCTCCAACGTCGGCGCCGCTCTCGCTACCGGGCTGGCCGCGCACGACGCCCTCGCCGACGGGCTTCCTGCAACGCTGGTGACGGCACCCGATGTCACCGAGGCCAGGCACCTGCTCCCGGGCAACGACGACCCCAGCGTCATCGAGCTGCGACAGGGTGGCGGCTTCGCCCGGACGGTGAACGTGGACACCGCGCTCGCCGGTTTCGTGGGCGCGTGCGACGGTGAACTCACCGTGGTGCAGATCGTCTCGGCCCTGGCCGACCTCTTCGAGGTGCCGCTCGCCGACCTGTGGGCCGAGCTCGAGCCGCGCATCCGGTCGCTGGTGCTCGACGGCATGCTGGTGCCCGGGGAATAGCTGCGGAATGCATGCGTTGGAATAGATCATGAAGGCTTTCGGATTCCTCTCCTTCGGGCACTATGCGGATGTGCCCGGCTCAGCGACCCGCACCGCGGGGGACATGCTGAAGCAGACCATCGCTATCGCGGAGGGTGCAGACGAGATCGGTGTGAACGGTGCATACGTGCGTGTGCACCACTGGGCGCGTCAGGCGGCCTCACCGATGCCCCTGTTGACGGCCATGGCCGCGCGCACGAAGCGCATCGAGGTCGGCACCGGTGTGATCGACATGCGCTACGAGAACCCGTTCCAGTTCGCGGAAGAAGCGGCGGCGCTGGATCTGATCTCCGACGGACGCATCGCGCTCGGGGTGAGTCGTGGTTCACCCGAGACGGCTCTGCGCGGGTATGAGACCTTCGGCTACGTCGATGACGAGGACACCGAGCGCGGCAGCGTCATCGCACGCGAGAAGTTCGACCTGTTCCTGCGCGCGATCGACGGCGAGGGAATCGCCCCTGGTGATCCCCGCATGGTGGGCGCCGGACGCTACCTCGCGATCGAGCCGCAGTCGCCGACGCTTCGCGATCACATCTGGTGGGGATCGGGTTCGCGTCCCACCGCGATCGAGACGGGTCGCAAGGGCCTGAACATGATGAGCTCGACGCTCGTCACCGAGGCCACAGGGCAGCCCTTCCACGAGCTGCAGCGTGAGCAGATCGACCTCTTCCGCTCGGCGTACAAGGAGGCCGGTCACACCGGCACCCCGCGCGTCTCGGTCAGTCGCAGCGTGTTCCCGCTGGTGTCCGACATGGACCGGGCCTACTTCGGCCTTCGGAGCGAGGAGAACGCCGACCAGATCGGCATCATCGACGGGTTCCGTTCCACGTTCGGCAAGACCTATGCGGCGGAGCCCGACGTGCTGATCGAGCAGCTCCGACAGGACGAGGCGGTGATGGCCGCCGACACCCTGATGCTGACGATCCCGAACCAGCTCGGACCGGAGTACAACCTGCATGTGCTGGAGTCGTTCGCGAAACATGTGGCACCCGCACTCGGATGGAAGCCGAACACGGAAGGGCCTGTCCAAGGCGACGCCATCTGATCAAGACCCTCGTCCTTGACAAG
The DNA here is from genome assembly GCF_002377845.1 of Microbacterium sp. UBA3486. Lineage (NCBI taxonomy): Bacteria > Bacillati > Actinomycetota > Actinomycetes > Micrococcales > Microbacteriaceae > Microbacterium > Microbacterium sp. UBA3486. The sequence goes on along the minus strand of NZ_DFQP01000041.1, from coordinate 5,305 downwards.
GCCTCGCTGAACGCTGACGCTGGGTGACGGCGCGTCGATGGATGCGCCGTCACCCGTGCAGTTCCGGAGGCAGTCATGACCCGTGTTCGCGTCGATCTCAACATCTCGCTCGACGGCTTCGCCACGACGACGGATCAGACTCCCGAGAACCCGTTCGGCGAGGACTGGGGGCGGTTGACGGCGGCATATACGGCAACCCGCACGTTCCACGAACGCGTCTTCCATGACACCAGCGGGGCGGGCACCACCGGAGTGGACGAGAAGTACGCCTCGCACTACTTCGAGAACATCGGCGCCGAGATCATGGGGGCCGGGATGTTCGGACTCCACGCGAACCCGGACGACCCCGACTGGCGCGGATGGTGGGGAGAGGAGCCGCCGTTCCAGGCTCCGGTGTTCGTGCTCACGCACACCCCGCGTCCGTCGATCGAGTTCGCCAACGGCACGAGCTTCCACTTCCTGTCTGCCGAGCCCGAGGAGGCGCTCCGGAAGGCGGTCGCGGCTGCGGATGGACGCGACGTGCGCGTCGGAGGCGGGGCGACGACCGTGCGCGAGTACCTTCGCGCCGGACTCGTCGACGACCTGCATGTGGGGATCACGCCGATCCTGATCGGCAGCGGGATCCGCTTGTGGGACGACCTGCGCGGGTTCGAGTCGGGCTACCGCGTGACCTCGGAGGTCGCCGAGTCCGGTGTCACGCACATCACGTTCTCCCGCGAGGGCTGACCCGGGCAGGCGGGGTCGATCTGGAAAGCTGGACCGGTGCGCATCCGACCGTTCCAGCCCGAAGACACCGATGCCGTCGTGGCCCTGTGGGAGACCGCAGGTCTCACGAGACCGTGGAACGACCCGCTTCAGGACATCGCCCGCAAGGCGACTGTGCAGCCGCATCTCTTCGTGGTGGCGGAGGACGAGACAGGGCGGATCCTCGGTTCGGTCATGGCCGGCTACGACGGACATCGCGGGTGGATGAACTATCTCGCCACGCATCTCGATGCACGAGGGCTCGGGGTGGGCAGGGCACTCGTCGCCCACGTCGAGGCCGGTCTGCGCGATCTGGGCTGCCCCAAGGTGAACCTGCAGGTGCGGACGGGGAACGCCCAGGTCGTCGAGTTCTACCGACGACTCGGCTACGAGATCGACGACACGGTCGACCTGGGCAAGAGGCTCATCGCCGACGTGTAGTCGCGAGGAATCCACTTCTCTGCGATCCGGTATATCAGTACGCTGACCCCATGCGTTTTCGCCGCAACGGGATCATCGCCGGATCGATCGTCCTCATCGCGGTGCTCGTCGGCGCCCTTCCTGCCGCGGCGGCGGTGACGTCGTGGGCCACGTGGGGCCCGCTCGCCGGCACGGGCGGCGCCTACACGACGACGGTGCAGGTGGCGCCCGATCCTGCGCTCACCGCCACCATGACCAGCGACTCTCGCGCCGGGCAGGTCGGGGTCATCTCCGGGACGTCGACCTGGCTGTCCGAGGGCACACCCATCGGGGCGAAGTACGGATCGAGCAGGGACCAGCCGTACCTGAATCTGCGGCCCAAAGCCGACAACGCGACGAGTCCCTCGACGACGACCTACTCATTCGCCGCACCCACCCCGACCTCGGGATGGGCCTTCGCGCTCGGCGACATCGACTCCGACAGCGTGCGCATCCACGCCGTCGCGCCCGACGGTCACGTGCTGAGTGCCGCCGAGCTCGGCCTCCGAGACCGCTTCAACTACTGCGCCCCGGGTGTCGCCGGAAAGCCGGCGTGCAACGGTGCGGCGGACGACGTCCCGGCGTGGGATGCCGCGACCCTCACCCTGACCGGAAACCCCGCGGCCGCCGACACCAACGGCTCCGCGGCCTGGTTCGAGCCCTCGACCCCCATCCGCTCCCTCAGCTTCATCTTCACCCGCCGGGCCGGTCTTCCCGTCTACCAGACCTGGTTCGTCTCGGCAGCGAACGACATCCGAGGCACCGTCACAGACGCGGTCACCGGTCCTCTGGGCGGTGTCGCCCTGACGCTGACAGACGGCAACGGCTCGATCGTCGACAGGACGACCACTGCATCGGACGGCACCTATTCGTTCCCCGGTTTCATCGCCACCGACGGATACCGCGTGAGCGTGACGGCACCCGAGGACAAGATCGCGGTCGGACAGACCACGACCCCGGTCAACCTCAGCGGCGGCAACGCCGAGGGGGTCGACTTCACGGTGCGAGACATCATCCCCTCGCCCGTCACCGGTCTGGTTGTCGACGTGGACGGCAACCCGATGGCGGGCATCGCGGTCACGATCGGCGGACAGACGATGATGACCGACGCTGATGGACGGTATCTGTTCGACATGGTCCTGGACGGGCCGCAGGAAGCGAGCATCGCCCGTCCGTCCGGATACACCGTCGTCAGCGCCCCGCCGGGGTTCGTGGTTCCCGCAGACAACGAGGATCTGATCACCCTCGCCGACTTCGTCATCAAGGCGGATCCGAGTCTGAGTGGCGCCGTACGGTGGAATGGAAGCGGGGTGCCCGGCGTCACGGTCACCGCTGCGCTGCAGGGTGGGGACACGCTCACGGCGGTGACCGGAGCGGACGGCGGATATGCGTTCCCGCGCCTCCCCGCCGGCAGCTACACGGTGACGATGACGACGCCCGAGGGCTATGTCGCCACATCTCCCGTCAGCCGCACCGCACCAGTCGCGGGAACGGACGTCACGGGTGTGGACTTCGACCTGGCGCGGCTGGGGGCCATCGACGGCACGGTGCGCACCGACGGCGGCACTCCCATCGGGGGTGTGGTGATCGACGTGAATGGACCCGGGGGTCCCCAGCAGCACACGACCGACGCCGACGGCACCTACGGTCTCGGCAGCCTCGCTCCCGGAACCTACGAGCTGAGCGTGCGCACGCCGACCGGCAGCGGTGTGGTCGGCCCGGCGACCCGCACCGTCGTGATCTCCGCTGCCGGCGAGTCCATCGAGGGGCAGGACTTCACTCTCGCGGCGGTCGTCGTCCGACCATCGCCGTCGCCCGATCCTTCGACCGGAAACGGGAACAGCAGCGGCAGCGGACGGCTGCCTGCCACCGGACTCGGACCCGAGACGTTCGCCTGGGCGGCGGGCGGTGCGGTCGTGATCATCCTCGGCGCGACTCTCCTGATCGTCTCCCGCCGGCGCTCAGGGCGGCAGTAGCCCGGTGGCCGCGAGTCGGGGTCAGCTGTCGTTCGGCGGACCGAACAGCTCCTCGCCGTGCTCGTGCAGCAGCTTGTACGCGTCGGCGAAGGTCTCCGGCTCCTGCTCACCGGGCTTGCCGTATCGCGCGAGGAGCAGGCCGAGCAGACCGCGTGCGGGCGGTGTGAGCGGCTTCAGCTGATCCTTCTCTCCGGGCTGCGGTGCCGTGTCCTCCGGGTTGGGCGGCGTGTAGGCCGGGGTGGTCACCGGCCAGTCGGACGGATGCCGCGGCTTGTCGAGGTTGACGACGTTCAGCAGCGTGTTCGCCGACTCATCCCGGTCGTTGAGGGGTGTCAGGCCGTGCAGACGCGAGAGGGTCGCGGTCACGGATCCGTGATGCATCTCGTCATGGATGATGCTGCCGCGCTTGGTATAGGCCGAGACGGCGATGGCCGGCACCCGGCACCCGAGCCGATCGAAGGTGAAGCCCATCTCACCCGGGCCGGTCTCGGGCGTCGGCTTCGTCACGGCGGGCGGCGGCACGTGGTCGTAGCACCCGCCGTGCTCGTCGAAGGTGATGAGCAGCAGGGTGTTGACGGCGTTGGAACCCTTCGGGGACGCGCTCGTGCGCACCGCCTCGTAGATATCGTGGATCAGCCGATCTCCGGCACGCACGTCCGAGATCGCACTGTCGAACACGGCCTCACCGTCGACCTCGCTCTCGCGGGGTGATCCGAAAGGAGGGTGGAAGTCGTTGTGGTCGTAGACCATCCGCGGCTCGATGAAGGCGTATGCGGGGAGCGTGCCGTCCTTCGCCTCGGCGTAGAAGTCCTCCATCGTTCCGAAATGGTCGGTGCGCCAGTACTTCTCCAGCACCGCTGCATGCAGCATCCCGGTGAACGAGACGAGCTGGAGCTTATCGATGTAGATCTTCCAGCTCACCTTCTTGTCCTGGAGCCGGTTGAAGACCGTTGGCGCTGCCGGCGCATCCAACCACTTCCGGTAGCCGCCTCCGGCCTGGTTGGTCACGAAACCGTGAGACGTGGAGGCGTGGAAGAACGAACGGTTGCAGAAGGTCTGCGAGGGGACGCCGGCGTACCAGTGGTCGAACACCGCGAACTCGGAGGCCAGGGTCGACAGCACCGGCAGCATCTCGGGCGAGAACGAGCCCATGATGTGCGCGGCTTCGTCGGGCCGGGGATCCACACCCTTGCGCAGGCGTCGGAAGTTGATGATGTAGTCCTCGAGGAAACCCGACATCGTGGCCTTCTCGCCGTGCGTCGGGGCGTTGAAGGGCGCGGTCATCTCGTCGACGAAGAGGTCGGCGTTCGTCGGAGGATCGACCGTGCCGAAGATCTGCGTGTTGACGTGCGGATACTCCTCGCCCGGATCCGGGTCGGGAAGACTCATGATCCGGTCGGTGTCGCCCTCGTACACGTGCGCGTCGACGACCGTGCCGTCGGAGGCGGTGTTGCTGTACGAGCCGAAATCGAGGCCCTCGAACTTCTCGCCCGCGGGCAGGTTCTCCTTCGAGTACAGGTACCCGAGCAGGTTGTCGAAGGAGCGGTTCTCGCCCATCACGACGACCAGGTGATCGAACCCGGGTTCGCTGCGCGGCGTGAGGGCGGCGAACGGATCGGGATCCGACGCGAAGCCGTCGCGACCGTTACCGGCGATCGAGGTTCCGATGGCCGCTCCGCCCACGCCGCCGACCACCGCGCCCGCGAGAGCAGCTCCACCGACTTTGAAGAATCCCCGGCGGGAGGCATCGCGGGGGGCATCGGGGGAGGGGGAGTCTTCGTCGGCCATGCCGCGATCCTACGACGGTGCTGCTCACGCCCGGGGGGGATTCCGGAGATCGTGGCCGGTCGGAGCGCGACGAAGGGCGCCGCCGAGGCCGAAGCACCGACGACGCCCTCGTACGGATTACTCCGCCTCGGTGGTCTCCACCGTGGCGTGCCGGCGACGACGGCGCATCGCGAACAGGCCGAGGCCGGCGGCGAGGAGCACGACGGCAGCGGCGATGTACGGCAGGCTGTCGGCGCCAGTGGTGGCGAGGTCGCCGCCTGCGGAGCCCCCGTTACCCGTGGAACCGCCGCCGGTCGAGCCGCCGTTGGCCGGTGCCACCGCTCCGCCACCGGCCGTGG
>NZ_DFQP01000086.1:0-80069 GCF_002377845.1 Microbacterium sp. UBA3486 | reverse complement strand
CCGCTGATAGCGGATGTCGGTGGAGAGACGGATACGCCCCTGCGGGTCGACGTTGTCGGTGCTGGCGTGCACCACGTACGACGAATGGACCATCACGTCGCCGGCCCGGTAATCGGCGAGCAGCCACCGCGCATCGTGCGCCTCGGCGAGAGCGGGGAGGTCGGCCGTGATCGACGCAGCCGGAGGCCTGTCACCGCGCTCCCGCTCGGCGGCGAGGGCCCAGTGGTGGCTGCCTTCGAGATAGGTGAGACCGCCTTGCTCGACGGGACAGTCTCCCAGGGGGATCCACATCGAGAGCACGCGCTCGCTTCCCTGGCGCAGATAGACGAGGTCGTAGTGTGCCTGTGTGGCGGTGCCGATGCCCGATTCGCCCGGACGGATGTGGCGGATGATCTTGCGCCGGTGCAGGTGCACGTCATCGCCGAGGAACCATTCGAACCACCCGCGGATGTCGGGGTGTCCGGTCAGCGCCGCGTATCGCTCCCCCGGAACGATCTCGTCGAACAGGGCGGCGCGGATCTTCGCCCTGTCGATCTCTCCCTGCGCGCCGATGCCGACGGCGGGATCGGAACCGTGCTCCGTGATCCCGGTGTCCGCCATCGCCGTGAAGTAGTACTCGCGGAACGAGGCGACCAGCTGCGGATCGAGCTGCTGCGGCAGATAGAGGTAGCCGTCGCGACGCAACCGATCCCACAGCGCATCCTTGTCGCGGCGGATGGCGTCCGGCACGGGCTCCATCCTGCCCAGGCGGGACGGAGAATCGTCGAGGGTGTATCCGTTGGAGGTGAGCATGACTCCAGCGTCGGCGACACTTGGACTTCCGTCCATGGACTTTTCCGCCGGATCATTGGACTATCCGCGATGAACCGACCGCGACTTGGAGTATTCAGTCGAAGCGCGATCGGGCCTGCTGCCGGCGGAACGCCGATGGCGCGGCCCCCGTGCGCCGCCGGAAGAGTCGGGAGAAATAGGCCGCGTCGTCGTAGCCGACCTGCGCGGCGATCTGGCCCACATCGAGCCTGGTCTCCGCCAGGAGCGACTGGGCCTGCGCGATGCGCACCTCGATGACCAGATCATTCACTGTGAGCCCGGTCGCGGAACGCACGGCATCCCCCAGCTCGCGCGCGGTGAGCCCGACGGCGGCTGCCCGCTCGGCGACCGAGAGGGTCCGGGTCGCACCACGAGTGACGAGGTCGACGATGGTGGCACCGGCCGCCGCCCCTTCCGCCGGGTCCGCGGCATCGAGGATGGCGAGCAAGAGCCGTTGCGTCGCGACCGATGCGGCGATCTCCGCCCGCGCCCCCACCGCGGCGACAGCCACGCAGAGCTCACGGAAGATCGCATCCGCGTCTTCGACCGGACGGAGGAGTTTCTGCACCGGCCGGTGGCGCCCTCCCAGTCCGGTCGTCTCGAATGCCGCGAAGGGCTCGCCCTCGAACAGCACCCAGTGCTCCGACCACCCCCGGGCGTCGGAGCCGTATCCGTGACGGACTCCGGGCGTGAGCCAGATCACCGCCGGGCCCGCCACCGGCACCTGCAGGCCGCGCGGCTCGTACTCCTCGTAGGTGCCGCGCCCTTCGGAGATGTAGACGAGGCCGCGGGTCGGGAGTGCCCGCTGACGGAAAGGCGGCTGCAGGCCCGCCTGTTCCCCGGCTCCATGGCACGAGATCAGGAATCGTCGCATCGCATGGCGCGGTGAGGCGTAGTGGGACCAGGAGGCCGTCGGCGTCATCGACGTCAGCCTACTGCCGCGCCCGCAGTCCACCCCGCGCATCGCTCCGGCAGCTCCCGCGCGTGGCTCACGGAAGAGCCCACGTCAAGTCCCTGGCCGGATCCCACCGTTCCGCGCAGGATACGGAGTGTCCGCATCGATTGGGAGCTCGACACATGACCTCATCCGCCCCGGCAACCGCCCCGGCATCCGCACCAGCCCTGGCATTCTCCGACAGAGGGCCGGTGAGCCGCGCCGTGATCGCGCATCTCACCGGCGCGGAAGACGCCGGCGACCACACCACCCTCGCCGAGGAGGTCGTCGCGGCGAGCGCCGACGTCGTCCGCGACGACGACGTCCAGCTCGCCCTGTTCGTGCTCTACGCCTCCGCCTACGGATCGCTCCCGCAGCTCGATCCCGATCGGGAGTGGGATCCCGCGCTCCTCGCGACCCGGCGCCTGCTCGAAGCGGCCTTCGAGGGCGAGCTGCGCGCGAAGGTGCCGATGCCTGACCTCCCGGAGCCGACGGTGGATGCCGTCGGTCGAGCGCTCTTCGCGCTCGCGGGCGCCGATTCCGGACCGAGTCTCTCGCGGTACTTCGCGAAGAAGGCCACCGAGGCTCAGGCACAGGAGATGCTCATCCAGCGTTCGGCCTACACACTGCGCGAGGCGGACCCGCACTCCTGGGCGATTCCTCGATTGGACGGACGCGCCAAGGCGGCGCTCGTCGAGATCCAGTCCGACGAGTACGGCGGCGGACGCCCGCATCGCGTGCATGCCACCCTCTTCGCGCGAGCGATGCGTGCGGCCGGTCTCGATGACACCTACGGCGCATACATCGACGATCTGCCCGCCGTCACGCTCGCGTCACTCAACATGATGTCGATGTTCGGACTCAATCGTCGCCTGGTCGGTTCGATCGTCGGGCACCTGGCCGCCTACGAGATGACCTCGTCGATTCCCTGCCGCCTGTACGCCGACGGTCTGCGTCGGCTGGGGTTCGCCCCCGATGTCACCGAGTACTTCGACGAGCACGTCGAGGCCGACGCGGTGCACGAGCAGATCGCCGCCCGAGACCTCGCCGGCAGCCTCGCCGAGGACCGCCCGGAGCTCCTGCCCGACATCATGTTCGGTGCCGCCGCCGGCCTCACGATGGACGGGTGGGGCGGGGCGCAGATCCTGGAGTCCTGGTCCGCGGGTGCCTCATCCCTCCGCGAACGGACGCCGTCGTGAGCGGCGAGGAGCGCGCGACGATCACGCCGTACCCCGACGGCCCGCTGCTCGTGCGGGGCGAGATCGATCTGCGCACGGCCGACGGCGAGCAGATCGCACAGCACCGCCGCACGGTCGCGCTGTGCCGCTGCGGCCTCTCGGCGCTCAAGCCCTTCTGTGACGGCACCCACAAGCCGGCGGGCTTCCGCACCGACGACTGAGGCTGCCTCCGCGGCTCGGCGCCGGCGCGTCACCGCGTCAAGAGCGGATCGATGCCCACCGCCAGGAACAGCACCGCGAGATAGACGATCGACGCGCGGAAGACGAGCATGGGGCGCAGCTCCGCACCGCGCCGGTCGCGCACGCGCATGCGGTACGCAGAGAAGAGGAAACCCGCGCCTGCGGCGAGTGCCGTCACCACGTACAGTCCGCTGACTTCGGCGACGAGCGGGAGGGCCAGCGAGCACACGACCGTCGCCACGGCGAACCCGATCACCCTGACGGCGACATAGGCCGGGGCGCGCGTCGCACCGAGCATCGGCACTCCCGCACGCCGGTAGTCGTCCCGGTACCGGATCGAGAGCGGCCAGTAGTGCGCCGGAGTCCAGAAGAAGACCACGAGGAACAGCACGACGGCCGGCCATTCGATGCCGCCTCGCACCGCGCTCCAGCCGACGAGCACGGGAACGCACCCCGCAACACCACCCCAGACCACGTTCTGCTCGGTGCGACGCTTCAGCAGCACCGTGTAGAACGCCACGTAGAGCACGAGTCCCGCTGTCGAGAGCGCAGCGGGCAACGGACCGACCAGGGTCAGCATCCACACGACGGAGCCCGCGCCGAGCACCCACGCGAAGGTCAGCCCAGCCCGCGGTGAGACGATGCCGGTGACCAGCGGACGCTGAGCCGTCCGTTCCATCAGCGCGTCGCTCTCCCGCTCGATGTACATGTTGAACGCACCGGCGGACCCGGCACTCAGCGCCCCGCCGATGAGCACCGCCGCCATCAGGCCCAGATCGGGCAGGCCGTCGGCGGCGAACACCATGACCGGGATCGTGGTGACGAGGAGGAGCTCGAGGATGCGGGGCTTGGTGAGTTCGAGGTACGCGCGCAGGGTCGGCAGCACGCGCGTTCAGCCCTCGGGCCAGTAGTAGCTGTCCGGGAGCGCGCGGGCTCCGAAGATCGCCTGCCCCACGCGCACGCAGGTCGCCCCCTCTTCGACGGCGATCTCGTAGTCGCCCGACATGCCCATCGACAGCTCGCCCGCACCGATCAGGTCGGGGGCGTCTTCTCTGGCCTGATCTCGCAGCGTGCGCAGCAGGGAGAAGCACTCACGCACGCGGGTGTCGTCGGGGGTGAGGATGGCCAGCGTCATCAGGCCCCGCACCCGCAGCGTCTCGTAGGAGGGAAGCGCCTCCAGGAATGCCGGGAGCTCTTCGGGGGGCATCCCGAACTTCGAGTCCTCGGCCGAGGTGTTCACCTGCACGAAGACGTCGAGGCTGCGACCCGCGGCCTGGAGACGCCGATCGAGCGCCTCGGCGACGCGCAGCCGGTCGAGTGCCTGGAACTCCGCAGCGAATGCGGCGACGTCTCTCGCCTTGTTGGTCTGCAGGTGTCCGATGATCGACCACGACACATCGAGGTCGGCGGTCTCGCCGTTCTTGCGCACCGCCTCCTGCACCTTGTTCTCGCCCAGCAGGCGCATACCCGACTGGATCGCGACCCGGACGCGATCGGTCGGAACGGTCTTGCTCACCGGCAGCAGCGTCACCTCGTCCGGGGCACGGCCCGCTCGGCGCGCCGCCGCGGCGATGCGTGCTTCCACGCCCGCGAGGTTGCGCCGGAAGTCCTCGACGGTGAACGCCGTGGGATAGCGGTCGTCGGAGCCGACCGGTGCTTCCATTTTTGACATAGGCCAAACTGTAACATAGTCTTAGGCCGATTCGACCGGGCGAGGCCCTTCGCTCGGCACCGCTCACCCAAGGAGCCGCCATGCCCTCGTCTCTCGTCCTTCCCGACGCGTCCGCCGCGCCTTCCCTCCTGACCGAGGTGCCCGGCCCGCGCAGCCGGTCGATCCACGAACGTCGCATGAGAACGGTCGCGCGCGGTGTCGGCAGCATTCTGCCGGTGTACATCACGCACGCCGAGGGCCCCTGGGTGACCGATGTCGACGGCAACCGCTTCCTCGACCTGGGCAGTGGCATCGGCGTCACCACCATCGGGCACGGCAATCCGGCCGCGATCGCCGCCGCCGCCGCACAGCTCGAGCAGGTGACGCACACCCTCTTCACGGTGACCCCCTATGAGGGCTACGTGCGACTGGCGGAGCGCCTCGCCGAGAAGACGCCGGGCGACCATGAGAAGCGCTCGGTCTTCGTGAACTCCGGCGCGGAGGCCGTCGAGAACGCGGTCAAGATCGCTCGTAGGCACACCGGTCGCCGTGCGGTCGCCGCCCTCGACCACGCTTTCCACGGGCGCACCAACCTCACACTCGCGATGAACCACAAGGCCGCGTACGGCACCGGGTTCGGACCCTTCGCCCCCGACATCCACCGCGTGCCCAACTCGTACCCCTACCGCGATGGACTCACCGGCGCGCAGGCGGCGCAGCGGACGATCGCCCACCTCGAGCAGCGCATCGGCACCGCCGACCTCGCCGCCCTGATCGCCGAACCCATCCAGGGCGAGGGCGGATTCGTGGTCCCTGCAGACGGATATCTCCCCGCCTTGCAGGAATGGTGCACGCGCAACGGCGTGGTGTTCATCGCCGATGAGATCCAGACGGGGCTCGGCCGCACGGGCACCTGGTTCGCGAGCGAGCACTTCGGCGTGGTCCCCGATCTCGTGCTCACGGCGAAGGGCATCGCGGCCGGACTCCCGCTCGCCGGCGTCACCGGTCGCGCCGAGATCATGGATGCGCCCGACCCGGGTGGACTCGGGGGCACCTTCGGCGGCAACCCGGTCTCCATCGCCGCCGCCCTCTCGGTCTTCGACGAGCTCGACCGCGGCGACTTCTTCGCAGAGGCTCTGCGCATCGGCGCACGCCTCCAGGACCATCTCGCCGCCCTGGCCTCCCGCCACCCGTTGATCGGAGACGTCCGCGGGATCGGTGCGATGTACGCGTTCGAGCTGAGCGACCCCGACACGTCGCTGCCGGCCGCCGGGGCCGCGTCGGCGATCGCGGCCTACGCCGCCCAGCACGGCATCCTGCTGTTGACCGCGGGCAGCGACTCGAACGTCATCCGATTCCTGCCGACGCTCACGACAACCGACGATCAGATCGACATCGCCATGGACGTGATCGACCGCGCCCTGACGACGCTCGGCTGAGGCTCGACCGGCACGTCAGCCGACCCCGCCGGCGGTGTCGACCACGAGGACGCCGTCCCGCCACCGAACCGCGCGGAGGTCGGCGACCACCACGTCGGGATCGCCGTCGGCCGATCCTCCTCCGACGCCGACGACGAATCCGGCACCCGCCGCGCGAGCCGAGCGGATCCCCGGGACCGAGTCCTCGAACACGATGCAGTCCTCGGTGGCACGCGCCAGCCGGTAGGCGCCGAGGAGGTACGGGTCGGGTTCCGGCTTCCCGCGAGGCACATCCTCCGCGGCGACCAGGGTCGGAGGCCGTGGCACGTGGGAGCTCTGCAACCGGGCCAGCGCCACGGCGCGATTGCTGCTCGTCACGACCGCCCAGACGTCACGCGGCAATGCCCCCACGAGGCGTGCGGCACCGGGGATCCCTCTCGTATGCACGGCCGCCTCGATCTCGAGGGCGACCAGTTCTGCGGTCGCGGCGGCCGCGGCATCCGGGCCCACCAGACCCGCGACGACTTCACTCGGCCTCATGCCATGCGGCGCATCCCGGAGGAAGTCGAACGACGGGGCGTGCCGACGCGCCCAGGTCTCCCAGGCGGGAGCGGCCGACGCGACCGAGTCCACCAAGACGCCATCGCAGTCGAACAGCACGCCGGCTCGTTCGAACTCCCAGGAATCTCCGCTTCGCACATGTGATAATTTTGGCATAGGCCAAAACTATCACCGGCACGGGGGGACCGCGCCACGGAGGGGAGCACCATGCCAACGAGGATCGCCGTCAACGGGCTCGGCCGGATCGGCCGCAACCAGCTCCGCCTGCTGCTCGCCCGCCGCTCGGAGCTCGAGCTCGTCGCGGTGAACGATCCGCGCGGGCCCCGTGCTCTCGCCGAGCTGCTGCAGCGCGACGGTCACAGTGGCCCGTCGACCCGCGGCGTGCGGTTCGACGACAAGCACCTCTTCCTCAACGGCCACGCGATCCGCATGTTCACGGAACGCGATCCGCTGCGGCTTCCGTGGGCGGCACTCGGGATCGACATCGTGATCGAGTCGACGGGGGCCGAGACCCGGTCCGAAGACGCGAGGAAGCATCTGACCGCAGGGGCCAGGAAGGTGATCATGACCGTTCCCACCGCGGGCGACGACGGCACGTTCATGCGCGGGGTCAACGAGCACACCTACGACCCGACCCGGCACCACGTCATCTCCAGCGCCTCCTGCACGACGAACTGCCTCGCCCCCGTGGCGAAGGTCTTCCATGAGGCTTTCGGCATCGACGCCGGCCTCATGACGACGATCCACGCCGACTCGACCGACCTCCTCCTGCAGGACATCCCGCACTCCGATCCACGATCCGCCGGAGGGAAGGGCACGAAGATCTCCGCCGGCGACACCGGGGCGGCGCTGGCCATCGGACGCGTGCTCCCCGAACTCGAGGGCCGTCTCGATGGCTTCGCCCTGCGCGTCCCGGCGATCAGCGGTTCCATCACGCATCTCACGGTCACCGCTTCCCGTCCGGTCACGGTCGACGAGGTCAGAGCCGCTTATGAGAACGCAGCCGACGGCCCGCTGAGGGGCATCCTGCGCTGCGCCGACGACGAGATCGCCATCGCCGACACCGTCATCGATCCGCATTCGTCGATCCTCGATGCCGGGCTGATCCGGGTGATCGGGTCGCAGGTGAAGATCTCCGCCTGGTACGACGACGAGTGGGGGTACTCGCACCGTCTCACCGAGCTCGCCGAATACGTCGCAGAAAGGCTGCCCGCATGACGAACGCCACCCCGTGGGAGCGCACCGCGCTCGCCTTCCGGCACGTGCATTTCGAAGACCTGGGAATCATCGAACCGCTTCTGCGCGAACGCGGGTATCGCGTGCAGTACGTCGACCTCGGGATCGAGGCCATCGACATCGAGCGGGTGGATGACGCCGACCTCCTGGTCGTCTTGGGGGGCCCGATCGGCGTGCACGACGCCGACGGCTATCCGATGCTGCACGCGTCGAAGGAGTCCGTCTCCCATCGGCTCCGCTCCGGGCGGCCTCTGCTGGGGATCTGTCTCGGCGCGCAGCTGATCGCCGAGGCTCTGGGTGCCGAGGTGCGCCCGACCGGTGCGGTCGAGATCGGCTATGCGCCGCTCGACCTCACCACGGAGGGCCTCGATTCGCCGTTGCGTCCACTCGACGGCATGCCGGTGCTGCACTGGCACGGCGACGCCTTCACGATTCCCCCGAACGCCCGCCATCTCGCCTCCACGCCCGAATTCCCGAACCAGGCGTTCAGCACGGACGCCGTGCTCGCCCTGCAGTTCCACCTCGAGGCCGACCACCGCACGATCGGACGCTGGTTGATCGGCCACGCGCACGAGCTGCACGACAACGGGATCGACCCGCGCATCATCCGCGAGGACGCCAGAACCTACGGACCCGAGCTCGAGAGGGCAGCCCGTTCCACCATCGCCGCCTGGTTGGATGCGGTCGAGAAGCCGACTTCCCCCGCCTGACGCCTCCGCATACGAGGCGCGCAGCACCCTCGGAAACCGACGGTGCACGCAGAAGGGGCCGGGTCCACACGGACCCAGCCCCTTCTGCGTGGCGGCGTTCAGCTCGCGCGACGCAGCGCCACGCTCGGGAAGTCGATCGGGACATCCAGAGCGATGTTCACGTAGTTCGTGAACAGATTCAGCGCGACCTGTGCGATCGTCTCGACGATCTGCTCGTCGGTCCAGCCCTGGGCGCGCACGGCGTCGACGTCCGCCGAGGACACCTGGCCACGTTCCTCGACGAGCTTCAGCGCGAAGGCGAGCAGTGCCGCCGTGCGCGGGTCGTCAGACTCGCCGCTCTGCGCGGCAGTGAGCGTCTCGCGGCTGAGACCGGCCTTCTTGCCGAGGGCGGTGTGCGCTGCGAGGCAGTACTGGCACGAGTTGCGGTCGGCGACGGCGACGGCGATCTGCTCGCCGAGCGCCGCACCGAGGGATCCTCCGCCGAAGGCACCGAATGCGCTCCACATGCTCGTGAGAGCAGCAGGAGAATTGGCGACGGCGCGGAACATGGCCGGTACGGCTCCGAAGGCGCCGGCGATCTGGTCGAGCTGCTCCTTGACGTTTCCGGTGGCGTTGTCGCGGTCGATGAGAGGGACGTTGGGCACGGGATGCTCCTTCGATGACGGGATGGGCCCGGATCCGGGCTCACTTCAGTCTTTCGAAACGCTCCGGACGATACGCACCAAAGAGTCTTGCTTTCATGACATATCGTCCACGATACTGAAGGTATGCCCGCCGTCGACCGTCTCTCTCCCCTGCTCGAACGCTTCCGCGTGCGGACCCGACTGTTCCACAACGGCCCCCTCTGCGGAACGACGGTCTTTCCGGCGAGCGGCGGCCACGGCTTCCTGCACGTCCTGCGCCGCGGCGAGATGGAGGTGACGCACCGCCGTGCGGACGGCAGCTCAGAGCGCGAGGTCATCACCCGACCGAGCCTGTTGTTCTTCCCCCGCCCGATCGACCACTCCTTCCTCAACGCGCCGACCGATGAATCCGACTTCGCCTGCGCGACGCTCGACTTCGACGGCGGCGCCACGCACCCGCTGGTGCGCACTCTGCCGTCGTCGATCGTCCTGCCGCTCGACGAGGTCGAGACGCTCAGCCCCGCACTCGACCTGATGTTCTCCGAGGTCGACAACGTGCGGTGCGGTCGCCCCCTCGTGGCGGATCGGATGTTCGAGGTCGTGCTCATCCAGTTGTTGCGGTGGATGCTCGATCACGCCGAACGACTCGACCTCCCGCCGGGCTTGATACCCGGCCTCGCCGACGAGCGACTCGCCCCCGCGCTGGTCGCGATGCACGAGGCCCCGGGAGAGTCCTGGAGCCTGGAAACCCTCGCCCGCACTGCCACGATGTCACGAAGCGCATTCGCCGCCCGCTTCAAGGAGGTGCTCGGGCGTTCCCCGGGCGACTATCTCACGGAGTGGCGGCTCACGATCGCGCAGGAGCAACTGCGCGCGGGCGTGTCCGTGAGCACAGTGGCGGCGGAACTGGGCTATGCCAGCTCATCGGCGTTCTCGCGGGTGTTCGCTCAGCGCATCGGGCACTCGCCTCGAGCGTGGCTGACGCTCGCCGCGTGACGAGCCGGTTCAGAGGTGGAGGCAGGAATCGAACCTGCGTGCACGGTCTTGCGGACCGCGACCTGGCCACTCGGTCACTCCACCGGGTCGGTTGCGCTCAGCGTCGCGGGGGCGAGTATCCGTTCAAGAACGTTCCGAGTCGACGGAGCGCGTCGGTGAGCACTTCGGCCTCCGGAAGGAAAGCGATCCGGAGGTGGTCGGGGGTATGCAGGTTGAAGGCCCTGCCGTGCACGAGGAGGATCCGCTCGGCGTCGAGGAAGTCGAGCACCAGCTGCTCGTCGTCTTCGATGCCGTGCACCTCGGGATCCAGTCGTGGGAAGAGGTAGAGCCCCCCACCCGCCGGCTGCGTATCGACCCCGGGAATCGCCTCGAGCGCTTCGAGGGCCGCATCCCGTTGCCGCGTCAGCCGGCCGCCGGGCGCCACCAGAGCGTCGAGCGAGTCGTCGTGGGTCAGGGCCGCGGTGATCGCGTGCTGGGCCGGCACCGACGCGCACATGCGCATCGAGGCGAGCAGACGCACTCCGGAGAGGAAGGGATCGTCGCGGTGGAAACCTGTCGTCGTCATCCATGCCGCACGGTAGCCCGCGACACGGTGGGTCTTGGACAGCCCGGCGAACGTGACGCACGGAACGTCGGGGGCGACCTGCGCCATGGACACATGCGCGTATCCCGGAAAGACGACCCGGTCGTAGATCTCGTCCGAGAGCAGCAGGAGGCCGTGGCGCCGCGCGAGCTCGGCGATCCGCTCGAGGACCGCACGAGTGTAGACCGCACCGGTCGGATTGTTCGGGTTGATCACCACGATGGCCGCGGTTCGCGGACCGATCGCCGCCTCCATCGCGGCGAGGTCGGGCGTCCACCCTTCGGCCTCGATGCACGGATAGTGCACCGCTCGCCCTCCGGCCAGCACGGTCGACGCCGTCCACAAGGGGTAGTCGGGGCTCGGGATGAGCACTTCGTCGCCCGGCTCGAGCAGCGCCTGCACCGTCAGCCCCACGAGCTCCGAGACGCCGTTCCCCACGGTGATGTCGTCGATCCCCAGTGCGGGAAAGCCGGGGCGCAGCGCGTAATGCGCTCCGATCGCTTCGCGGGTCTCGGGAAGGCCGGCCGACTCGGAGTAGCCGTGCGCCTGAGGCAACGCCGAGCGGAGAGCCTCGACGATGGCCGGCGGAGCCTCGAAGCCGAACGGGGCGGGGTTGCCGATGTTGAGGCGGAGGATGGACTCGCCGCGCTTCTCCAGTTCGGCCGCGCGCTCGGCAACCGGTCCGCGCAGGTCGTACAGGACGCCTTCCAACCGCGAGGAGCGTCCGATCCGATGATCGGCCCTCTCCGGCCGGGACGGGGTCATGCGTCCACCCCCGCCGCGCTCGAGCCCCCGGCGAGCCCGACGAGGTCGTCGACGAGGCGCTGCATCTCCGCGTCGTCGAGCGTGTGCACGGTCAGGCGAAGATGGGTGGAACCCTGCGAGCTGCCGGGATCGAGCGCGAACTCGGAGCCGGGGCGCACGAGCCACCCGCGCGAAGCGAGGCGACGGCTGATCTCCGTCGCATCGTCGCGGACGTCGACCCACACGTTGAGCCCGCTGTCCGCCTGCGCGTGCATCCCCTGTTCGACGAGCATCGACACGAAGAGGCGGTTGCGCCCCGCATAGTGCGCGCCCGCCTCGATGACGAGCTCCCGGGTCTCGTCATCGCGCAGCATCGTGGCGGCGAGCCGCTGCATCACATGGCTCACCCACATGGTTCCGGGACTCAGGCGCAGCGCCAGACGCTGAGCGGTCACCCGATCGGATGCCGTCACCGCGAGGCGCATGTCGGGCCCGAGGAACTTCGACACCGAGCGGACCAGCGCCCACCGCTGCTGCGTGGGCGCAATGATGCTCTCGTAGGGCGTGGGTGCGAGCATCGAGAAGTGGTCGTCTTCGATGACGAGCACGTGCGGATGATCGGCGAGGACCTCGCGGAGCTCTCGTGCGCGTGCAGGACTGGTGCCGACACCGGTCGGGTTGTGGGCACGCGGCGTGCAGACGATCGCACGCGCGCCGCTCTCGAGGGCCGCACGCAGGCCGGCGACGGTAATCCCTTCGCGATCGACGGGGATGGCGACCGGCACGTATCCGGCGAGACGCGCGGTGTGGATGCTGGAGAGGAAGCACGGGTCTTCGAGCCCGACGCGGTCGCCCTGCACCAGAGTCTGGGCCAAGAGGCGCTCGACGGCATCGACAGCACCGGCCGTGATCGACAGGCGGAACGGACGCGGGTGGTCGGCCGCGATCCACTCGGTCGCCCATTCGGCGAGGTCGGCGTCGATGACGGACTCGCCGTAGAGCACGTGGCCGGGCGTGACAGCGGCGAACGCGGCTGCGAGGTCGGGAAGGTGGGCGGGATCGGGGTTGCCGCTGCCGAGATCACGCAGCACCGAGCCGGGGGTGAATCCCTCGTCGGGGTTCTGCGCCGGCCCGAGAACCGTGGTTCCGGTGCGGCCCCCCGTGGCGGCGATGCGCGCGGTGACCAGCGACCGATAGGCCGCCAGCACCGTGTTCCTGTTCACGCCGAGGCGAGCGGCAAGGGATCTGACCGACGGCAGCTGGTCTCCCGGACCGTATGCACCCCGCTCGACGAGGTCGCGCACGCTCTCGGAGATCTCCGCCGCGGTCGACCCGACGATGCCATTTTCGACGTCTTCGCGATCGGGTGCCTGAGCCATGGTTCGACCGTAGGGGATCTTTTGACCTATGTCAAAAGATATGCAGGGTCTGCTTCGGCTTCGGGGTGCGCACGTCGGAGGCACCGGGCACGATGGGGGCATGACCGACGGCTACGAATCGGACTTCCTCGGGAAACGGCTCCCCCTCCCCCGTCCCGAACGGGAGATGCGTTCGCTCCCGTATCCGCGATTCACCGTGCTGCTGGACCCCGAGCGGCGTCTCGCGGCGGTCACCGCGGTGAACATCGACGGCGCCACGCTGCAGGACCTGCCGCGCACCGGCGACTGGCGACTCGACGACCGCCTCCCGGCCGATGAGCAGACGGGGCCCGAGGTGTACACGCGGAACGACCTCGACCGCGGGCACCTCGTGCGGAGACGAGACCCGGGGTGGGGACCGACGCAGACCGCGCGCGCCGCCAGCGAGGCGACCTTCTTCTATCCCAACGCCGCACCGCAGGCTGCGGGATTCAACCAGTCGAAGGAACTGTGGCTCGGCCTCGAAGACCACGTGCTCGCTTACGCCGAGAGCACCGATCAGCGCCTGTCGGTGTTCACCGCCCCGGTGCTCGCCGAGAGCGATCCTCCCTACCGAGGCATCCGCGTGCCGCTCCGTTTCTGGAAGGTCGCCGCGTGGCAGGGACCGGATGGCCTCGCCGCCGCGGGCTTCGTGCTCGATCAGTCCGACCTCGTCGACATGCGGGACGAGACGCTCGCCGTCCCCCCGCTCGGCACCTTCCGCACGTTCCAGGTGCCGATCGCCGACATCGCCGCGCTCACCGGCATCGACCTCGGAGCACTGGTCGAGGCGGACACGCTCCCGCGACCGGGAGCGCGGGAGTCCGGATGGCGGACTCTCGACACCGCGGGCGACATCGTGCTGTGATCCGGGAGCGATCGCGCCACACTGGACCGATGGAGTACAGCGGAGTGGTCCCGACCGATGCCCCCGACCCGAGCGTCGAGTCCGATGCCCGATTGCAGAGCCTCCCCTTCCCGGTGTTCGAGCTGAAGCCGCAGCGCGCTCTCACGCGACTCCCGGTGGCCGGCTTCATGGAGATCTCCGGCGCAGCGGGCCGCGACGAGGTTTCGGCATCGTTCAGCTACACGCTGTGGCGGCACCCCGACGACCATGCCGATCCCCGCAACGAGATCGAGCTGGACGAACCCACACGGCGCTCCCTCACGGAAGAGCCGCCCTGGGGTCGTCCGGCCTGGCTGATCGCGCAGGTGCAGGCCTTCCGGTACCCGATGCTGTGGGAGGCGGTGCGGACGACCTGGCATGCATCGCCCGGCCGGGAGGGGGCCTCTCTCGCCGAGCAGCTCGCCGCGCACACCGACCACATCCTGCGCAACCGCTTCCGCGGCGAGCTCGGCCTCTCGACCGACCCCCGTGCCGACGCCGACGGGACCGGGAAGACCACGGCCGCCTCGGCATCGGACGCCTCGGTCGAGGTCGACGGCGAGGAGCATCCCGCGCTGTGCGTCGACACCGACCCGTTCGTCTACAGCATCGGCTTCCGGGTCGACGAGCACGTCGTGTGCACCGCGGTGATCCCGCGGGACGCTCTCGCCCTCATCGACCTCGCCCTCACGCGCTTGTCGACGCCGCCTCAGACTCCGGCGCGCACCGACTCCAGCGACGGGTAGTCGCTGTATCCCTCGGCGGTCCGGCCGTAGAACAGTTCGGGACGCGGGTCGTTGAGCTCGGCTCCCTGGATCCAGCGCTCGACCAGGTCGGGATTCGCGATCACGGGACGACCGGCGGCGACGGCGTCTGCCCGTCCGTCGGCGACGAGCGACTCGGCCTCATCCTTGGTCGTCTCCGCCGCGAAGCCGGTGTTGACGATCAGGGGCGCACCCGCCGTGCGACGGATGTGCTGCACGAGCTCTCCGGCGGGGTCGGCGTTGAGCACGTCGATGAACGCGAGGCCGAGCGGCGCGAGACCCTCGGCGAGGGCCGTGTAGGTCGCGCGGACATCCGCATCGTCCTCCTCCAGCACACCCTGGATGTTGTGCTGCGGCGACAGGCGGATGCCGGTGCGGTCGGCTCCGACAGCACCGGCGACGGCCGCGGTGACCTCGATCGCGAAGCGCGCGCGGTTCTCGGGCGATCCGCCGTACGAGTCCTCGCGGATGTTCGACACCGGCGAGAGGAACTCGTGCACGAGGTACCCGTTCGCGCCGTGCACCTCGACACCGTCGAAGCCGGCGGCGATCGCGTTGCGGGCGGCCTGCGCGAACTGCTCGACGACCTCGGGGATCTCGTCGAGGGTGAGCGCATGAGCAACCGGCAGATCGGCCTTGCCCTCGGGCGTGCGCGTCTGCCCGGGTGCCGCGAGCGCACTCGGACCGACGACTCGCGCCTCGCCCGAGATGGCGGGGTGCCCCACACGGCCACCGTGCATGAGCTGCATGACGATCGTTCCCCCCGCGTCATGGACGGCTGCGGTGATCGGCTTCCACCCCTCGATCTGCCCGGGCGTCACGATGCCCGGCTGCCCGGGGTACGACTTGCCTTCGGCGACCGGCCACGTGCCCTCGGAGATGATGAGCCCCTGCCCCGCACGCTGCCGGTAGTACTCCTCCATCGTCGCGGTCGGGACACCGTCGTCATTCGCACGAGTGCGGGTGAGAGGCGCCATGACGACGCGGTTGGACAGCTGCAGGGCGCCGAAGACGGCGGGCTCGTAGAGATTCACAGTGGGAGGTAAGGCGCGAGGGGATCAGCATATTCCCGGTCGGCGTTTCGCTCCGTTGGACGAGGTCGGTCGTCTCCCTCAGCCGCCGAGGCCGGCAAGCAGATCGGCGAAGTGTTCGAGATCGGCCGCGGTCCAGTTGCGCAGCCGCTCGCCGATGCGCCCCTCATAGCGCGAACGGGCGAGCGCCACCCGCTCCTGCGCCAGGTCGGTCGCCACGAGCACGCGGGCCCTGCGGTCTTCCGGGTCCGGCACGCTCTCCACGAGTCCGAGCTGTTCGAGCTGTCGCACCTGGCGGCTCACCGCCGACTTGTCGGTCTGCAGCCGTTCGATGATCGCTCCGGCCGAGGTCGCCTTTCCCGTCGCGATGGAGGTCAGCACCTGATAGCCGAGGGGCTGCAGATCGGGATGGACGGTCGCTGCGGCCTCACGCCAGCCGATGCGGATCCGCGCGAAGAGTCGACCCAGTTCCTGCTCGACCCTGGTGACGGCCTGGTCGAGGTCGGCGTCGCCCAGCAGGTCGGTCGCGGCAGCGGATGCACGGGTCTCGCCAGGGGCCCCCGCGGCATCATCGGCGGCATCATCGGCAGGGGCGTCGGAGGAGGCGCTCATGCTCGCCAGTGTACGGCGAAGCCCCGCCGTCGATCGTGACGGCGGGGCTTCGGGTCAGACCTCGGCCAGCAGCCGGAAGGCCTTGGACGCCGCCCGGATCTCTTCGGGAGTCAGCTCATCGATCACGGCCTGGAGACGGGTGCCGTAGTCGCGGCGGACCGCGGCGAGCGCATCACAGGCCGTGGCGGTCACGCTCAGCACCCGCAGCCGACCGTCGCGCTCGTCGGGGCGGGACTCGAGGAGACCGAGCTCTTCCAGCATCCGCACCTGACGGCTGATGACCGACTTGTCCATCTCGAACCGCTCGGCGATCTCGTGCGCGTTGGCCGTTCCCGCCCTGTCGATGAAGGTCAGCAGTTTGTAGCCGGCCACCTGCAGCTCCGGGTGGACCCGGGCTGCGGATTCCTTCCACAGCGACCGGGTCCTCGCGAAGATGAGGTTCAGATGCGCCTGGAGGTCACCGAGCGCACTGTCGACATCCGACGCCGCGACCCCTGCCGAGGCCATGACCTCAGCGCTCCCCGTCCCGGTCTTCGCGGGCAACGTCATCACGGGCACGATCGTCGCGCTCGAGAACGCGGACCGCACCGGTCGCGGGGGCGCTGCCGGCACCCTCGATCCGGATGGTTCCGGTGGAGAGCGAGGCTCCGACCTCGGCCTCGGAGACCTCGATCACCGATTCCTCAGCCTGCTCGAGCATCTGCTCGGCGGCGTTCTTGGTCGACAGCGGCTTGTTCTTGATGAACGCGATCGCGATGATCGCGATCACCGCGAGCGGGATCGCGATGATGAAGGAATCGGCGATGCCGTGGCCGTAAGCTCCTTCGACGATCGTGCGGATCGTGTCGGGCAGCTGACCGACCTTGGGGACGTCACCCGAGGCGAGGTGCTTGAGCGCGTCGATCTCGGCGGGTGTCGACGGGACGAAGCCGTCGAGCGCATCGGTGATGTAGTTCGCGACGCTGGTGGACAGCAGCGAACCCATCACGGTGACGCCGATGGTGCCGGCGATCGTGCGGAAGAAGTTCACGTTCGACGAGGCGGCGCCCAGCTGCTGCGGAGCAGTGTCGTTCTGCACGATCAGCGTGAGGTTCTGCATGACCATGCCGAGGCCGGCGCCGAGCACGAACATGTAGACGGCGACGAGCGGGAACGGGGTGTCGTAGCGGAGCGTGGCCATCAGGCTGACGCCGGCGGTCGCGAGGACCGACCCGGTCAGCATCCAGCCCTTCCACTTGCCGAAGCGGCTCACGAGCTGGCCGATGATGATCGACGCCCCCATCTGGCCGATGATCATCGGGATGGTCATGAGGCCGGACTCGGTGGGCGTGGCGCCACGGGCGAGCTGGAAGTACTGCGCGAGGAACACCGACGTCGCGAACATCGAGACGCCGATCGCGATCGAGGCGATGACCGACAGGGTGAAGGTGCGGTTGCGGAACAGCGACATCGGGACGATCGGTTCCTTGACGAAGAACTCGACCGTGATGAACGCGGCGATCGCGACCGCGGCGGTGACGATCAGCATGACGCTCGTCGAGGAGTCCCAGTCGAACTGGTTGCCGCCCATCGAGACCCAGATCAGGAGGGTCGAGACGCCGACCGCGAGGAGCACGATGCCGAAGTAGTCGATCGAGACCTTGGTGTCACGCTGGGGCTTCGGCAGGTGCAGGGTGAACTGCAGGAGCACCAGGGCGAGGATCGCGAACGGCACGCCGACGAAGAAGTTGGAGCGCCAGCCCCACACGTCGGTGAGGAGTCCGCCGAGCAGCGGGCCGCCGATGGTGCCGAGGGCCATGATGCCGCCGACGACGCCCATGTACTTGCCGCGCTCACGCGGGGAGATGATGAGGGCCACGGCGATCATGACGAGCGACATCAGGCCGCCGACGCCGATGCCCTGGATGACGCGGACCGCGATGAGCATGTTCGTGTCGGTCGAGAAGCCGGCGATCACGGTGCCGACCGTGAAGAGGATGAGGGAGATCTGGACGAGCACCTTGCGGTCGACGAGGTCGGCGAGCTTGCCCCAGATCGGGGTCGAGACGGCGGTGGCCAGAAGGCTCGCGGTGATGACCCAGGTGTACTGGGACTGCGTGCCGCCGAGGTCGGCGATGATGACCGGCATCGAGGTCGACACCACGGTGCCCGAGAGCACGGCGACGAACATGCCGACGACGAGCCCGGAGATCGCGGTGAAGACCTCGCGAGCCGACCGGGTCGTCTCGGGGGGTGCGGATGGGGTGTGTGTCACGGGGTAACGCTCCTGCGTAGAAAGTTGATCGAGGTCAACCATACGCCTTTAGTTGCCAAAGCGCAACTAAAGGCGTATGTGCTCGCGTCGTGCTTCTGCTCGGCGGAACCGAGCGGTACCGTGTCAGCGTGTCGACTGATTCCAGGAGCGGACGGGCGCCCGGCGCCCCGGCCTCTCTCGACGCGGCCATCGGGGACGTCGACTGGACCGTGCCTCCCGCCGGATCGACGAGATCGTGGTTCCGCGCCCCCAGCGGCGAGTTGTCCGTGATCTCGCTGGGCGCACCCGAGCGTCCGCGCGTGGTCCTGGTGCCCGGGGCCACCGGCTCCAAGGAGGACTTCGCCCTGATGCTGCCGCTGCTGGCCGAGGCGGGGTACTTCGTGCAGTCGTTCGACCTCGCCGGGCAGTACGAGTCGCACGCGGCCGGCGCGGACTCCGCCTACACGTACGAGCTGTTCATCGCCGACCTGGTCGCATACCTCGACGCGGGCGCGCCGGCGCATCTGCTCGGGTACTCGTTCGCCGGCACCGTCGCACAGCTGGTCGCCGTCCGTCGCCCCGACCTCGTGCTCTCCCTCACGCTCCTGACCACTCCTCCCGGTTCCGGCAACGTGTTCGCGAGCATGAAGTGGCTGGGACCCCTCGCCCCGATCGCGAGTCCTCGTCGCGGCGCCGGCCTCATGATCTGGGGGATCGTGACGAACAAGAACCGGGTGCCCCCACGGCGGCTCGAGTTCGTCCGCTCGCGGTTCGCGCTCACGAGCAGACGCAGCGTCGATGAGATCGTCGGCCTGATGATGGCCGCTCCCGATCTGCGCAGCCGCGTGCGGGGATTGCCGATGCCCAAGCTCGTCGTCGCGGGATCGCACGACCTGTGGCCGCTCGCCGCCCACGAACGGTATGCACGCGAGATCGGCGCGGAGTTCCGGGCGTACCCGACGGGACACAGCCCGAGCGAGACCACACCGCACCAGCTGACCGCCGACCTGCTCGATCTCTACGCGCGGGCTCGCGACTGACCCGCCTCCGGCGTCACCGACCGGCTGCGGACCTATCGGCCTCGCGCCGAGCTCGGCGCCGCTGATGCAGAGGCTCCGGCGACAGATGCAACCGCACCGTGGGCAGCACGTAGCTCAACCGCCGTCGCAGAGACGCCCAGTCCTGGAACGGTCGCGCCGACACCTCGACCACGAGGCCCCGATCGCGCAGCACCGTCATCTCCGGACGCACATGGAACGACAGGTCGAAGTCGTCGTGGATGTTCGTCGCCTCCCGATGCACCTCTCCGCTCAGCACCCGCCAGACGGAGGCACGCATCGCCATGTTCGATCCATAGAGGGGTGCGTGCCCGAGGACCGGAGCCATCGAGGCGTACATGCCGCCGATGTACAGGTGCGTCCCCATCCAATGCACCAGAGGCGTCGAACCGTAGAAGCGCGGTTCGCCGGTGACGAAGTCGACGTCGGGGCGGTCGCGGAAGGTGCGCTCGATCCGCTCCACCCAATCCGGCCCCGGGCAGGAATCGGCGTCGAGCCGGGCGATGATGTCGCTCGTCGCCGCGTCGTAGCCGGCCGCCGATGCGCGCGGGATGCCCGGGACCGGCTCGGTGACGACCCGTGCCCCGAAGCCCTCGGCGACGGCGACCGTGTCGTCGCTGCTGCCGTTGTCGACGATGACGATCTCATCGGCGATCCGGGTCTGATGCTCGAGTGCCCGCAGACACACCTCCAGCAGGCGGGCGTCGTTCCGTACCGGTATGACCACGGACACGGAACGAGAGAAGGCGGTCGTCATCGTCCCCCTCCTTGGGCTGGTCGGCACTCAGACACAGTCTCCACCGTGCGCGGCCCCCGGGCGCGATTGAGCCAGGATGGTCGGATGATCCGTGTTGTCCTTTTCGACCTCGATGGCGTGATCCGGCACTTCGATCCGCAGAGCGTCGTCGACATCGAATACCGGCACGAGCTGGCGGCGGGAGTCATCGAGAGCGTCGCCTTCACCGCCCCGTTGGTCGACGATGTCACGACCGGGCGGATGAACCGAGCGGAATGGCTGCGTCGGATCGGTGAGCGGATCGGAGATGTCGATGCCGCTGAGGAGTGGGGAGCACAGACCCCGACCGTCGACGAGTCGGTGCTGGAACTCTCCGACGACATCCGGCATGCCGGCCTCCGCACCGCGGTCTTGACGAACGGCACGGACACGATCCCCGCTGAGGTCGCGGCACACGGCATCGCGACCAGGTTCGACGCGTTCTTCAACTCTGCCGACATCGGATATGCGAAACCCGACGCCCGCGCGTTCCAGCATGTCCTCGATGCGCTCGGAGTCAGGGCGGAGGAGGTCTTCTTCACCGACGATTCCGCGTCGAAACTCGCAGGAGCGCATCGTCTGTCCATGCTCACCCACCAGTACGAGGGCGTCGAGGCCCTCCGCACCCGACTGATCGAGGTGGGAGTGGACATCCCCGCCGCGGGAAGAATCGCCCTATGACGGATTCTTCGCGGCGCTGATCGAGGCCAGCGTCTGCTCCGCGGCAGGCATGCGCACTCAGTACACGGTCCCCATCGCCTCCCGCACCTCGTCGAGGGTCGCGTCGGCGATGCCACGGGCACGCTCGTTCCCCCGGCGGAGCACGGAGCGTACGAGGTCGGGATCAGCGGCGAAAGCTCGGCGGCGCTCCCGCAGGGGAGCGAGGAACTCGTTCACAGCGGTGGCGGCGAGCGACTTCAACGCGCTGCTGCCGCCGTCGCCGATGCGATCCGCCAGCTCCTCGGGAGAGACGTCCAGGCACAGAGCGGCCGTCGTCAGAAGCGCCGAGATGCCGGGGCGATGCTGCGGGTCGAAGGTGATCCGCCGATCCTGATCGGTCCGTGCGCGACGGATCGCCGCGACGGTCTCGTCCGGTGTCATCGACAGCGCGATCGCGTTGCCGTAGCTCTTCGACATCTTCCGGCCGTCGAGCCCCGGCACCTCCGGGGTCGCGGTGATCAGCGCCTCCGGAACCGGGAAGATCGCGCCGTACCGGTCGTTGAACCGCCGAGCGATCACCCGCGTCATCTCCACATGCGGCAGGTTGTCCTTCCCCACCGGCACGAGGTTGCCCTTGCAGAAGAGGATGTCGGCGGCCTGATGCACCGGGTAGGTCAGCAGCAGCCCGCTGAGCGCCCGCCCCGACGCCTCGAGCTCCGATTTGACCGTCGGGTTCCGGTGCAGCTCCGCCTCGGTGACGAGGCTGAGGAACGGCAGCAGCAGCTGGTTCAGCGCCGGAACCGACGAGTGGGTGAAGATCGTCGTCCGCTGCGGGTCGATCCCCGCGGCGAGGTAGTCGAGGACCGCACCGTACACGTTGTCGCGCACGTGCGCCGTCGTGTCGCGATCGGTGATGACCTGGTAGTCGGCGAGCACGAGGAACGTCTCGACCCCGGCATCCTGCAGCCGCACGCGCTCCCGGATGGTGCCGAAGAAATGTCCGAGGTGGAGCGCCCCGGTCGGGCGCTCCCCCGTGAGCACGCGGAACCTCTCCGGGTGCCCGGCCACGGCGTCGGCGACCTCCGTCGATCGCTGCGCGGTCGCGGTGAACGAATCCATCTGTCTCTCCCTGCGTCGGGAGCCGCACGGAGTTCTCGGGTGCTGTCACGAACTGCCGCGCAGCCCGTGATCATGCTTCAACCGGCTGCTATCGCAGCCACCACCATGCGGAGAGGTTGAAGTTCATGGAACAGATGCTATCGCGCACCGCGACCCGCGGAGTCACGACGGATGCCGACGCCGACCGCTCACGGGGTGAGCCGGTGCAGGTCTCGTGGGAAGAGCGTCACCTCCCGGATGTTCGACGCCTCGATGAGCCGCGACACCCAGCGCTCCAGGCCGATCGCGAAACCGCCATGCGGAGGCATCCCGTGGGCGAAGGCCGAGAGGTACGCAGAGTAGGCGTCGGGCGATTCGCCCCGCGCCTCGATGGCCGCGACGTACTCGGAGTGACGGTGCAGGCGTTGCCCGCCGGTCACGAGCTCGAGGCCGCGGAAGATCAGGTCGAAGCTGTTGCTCCACCGCGGGTCGTCCGGCTGGGGGTGCGTGTAAAAGGGCCGCTTGCGCATCGGATACCCCTCCACGGCGAGCACGTCGCTGCCGTACCGCTCCTTCGCCCATTCGCCGAGAGCGCGCTCGTGCGCCGGAGCCAGGTCGGGCTCGTCGTCCGGGGCGCCGACCCGCCGCAGCGCGTCCTGGAAGTGGATCACCGGGATCTCGGCGGGGATCGTCGGAAGAGCGAGACCGAGGCGCTCGACGGCCTCCGCGCTCTCGGTGCGGATGCCGTCGATCATGCCGAGCAGGACCCGATGCAGCAGCGCGAGCACATCGCGATGGTCGCGGATGAAGCCCAGCTCGGCGTCGAGCGACACGTATTCGGCGAGGTGCCTCACCGTGTCGTGCGGCTCGGCTCGGAACACGGGCCCCGTCTCGTAGACGCGCTCGAAGACACCGACCAGCTGCTGCTTGAAGAACTGCGGACTCTGCGCGAGGTAGGCGGTGGTGCCGAAGTAGTCGACGGGGAACACGTTGGCCCCCGACTCCGTGACGGAGTCGACGAGCTTGGGCGTCTGGATCTCGGTGAATCCCTCGGCGTCGAGCGTGTGACGGAATGCGCGCATGCTCGCCGCCGCCAGCTCCCACTTGGCACGCTGGGCAGGATGCCGCCAGGTCACCGCCGCATGGTCGAGCACGGTCGGAAGCGCGGCGTCGAGTGTGGGACGCCACAGCTCGACGACCGGGGTGCGCGCGGGCTCCGAGAGCAGGGCGATGTCGGGAGCGGTCACCTCGATGCCGCCGGGGGCATGCGCGTTCGCCGTGGCCGTGCCTTCGATGCGCACGACCGTCTCCTCACCCGGCAGGCCGCCCTCCGGCAGCTGTTCGGGCCGGAACACGATCTGCGCGAGTCCGGTGCGGTCGCGCAGGATCAGAAACGACACGGTGGCGAGTTCCCTGCGCCGATGCACGTGTCCCATGAGGGTGATGCGCTCGCCAGGGAGCGTGATCGGAAGCCGGGCGGCGAGAGTGCGAGCGGGGTCGGATGACGACATGATTCCTCCAGGTGGCGAAAGCCCTGGAGGTGCGGGCGGGGGCTAGATCGCGGTGCCACCACACCTTCGCCGATCGCTCATCGGCCTCTCGTCGATACGCCGGACGCGCGGGAGCCGCCTGCCCGAAGGCCGAGGGTCGTCACTCCCTCGCAGCTGCCGTCGCCATCGTAACATCGCGCTCACCCTCTCCCCCGGCGCGTGCTTCGCTCACGAGCACGGCCGCGACGCCGGCGGCGCACAGAACGAATCCGAGGAGCGTGATGACGGTGAGCGGCTCCCCGAGCAGCAGCGCTCCCGCGGCTGCGGTCGTCGGAGCGACCAGGAAGAGCAGCGCGTTCAATGCCGTGATGCCCACCCGGCGCAGCAGCCACCAGTACAGCCCGTAGGCGGCGAGAGTCGGGAAGGCGGCGGCGAATCCTGCGGCGAGCCAGAACGAGACGGATGCCGGGGGCGCGAGCGCTCCGAAGACCGCGGCGATGGGCACGAGTGCCACGGCCGTCACGGTCACGTGGATGGCCAGCGTGACGAGGGTGCCGGTCCGCGGCGCCGAGCGGCGCTGGAGGAACGTGCCGACGATCAGGCAGGCCATCGCCAGCGCCGGCCACACATAGCTGGACGGGTGCGCCTCCGAATCGTCGAGCTGCGACCGCACGACCAGGAGCACACCCGCCGCCCCGACGAGGAGTCCGGCCCACTGCACTCCGCGGACGCGCAGGCCCAGCAGCGGACCGACCAGGACCGCGACGATGAGCGGCTGCACTGCGTCGATCAGCGCGGTCGTCCCTGTCGCGACGCCCGCCGCGATCGCCGCATAGACCGATGCGCAGTAGCCGAACTGCGCGAAGAGGCCGATGAGCGCCTGCCGCCCGACATCGACGCGAGTGATGCCCTCGGAGGCCCCGGTGAGCACCACGATGACGACCAGGATCACCGCGAGCGGCACGAACCGCCACACGAGCAGGGTCAGGGGCGCCACGGCCTCGACGGCGATCGCGGGCACGAGGAAGCCGGAGCTCCACGTCACGACGAACGCCGCGGAGGCCAGCACCGTCACCACGAGACGAAGTACACCGATCTGTTTACTCATCTCCATGACTATACCGGTCGGTGTAGTCAGAGCGGTATAGTGAAGACATGGCCGTCCCGGTTCCCGAACTCGCCCCGCTCACCCCCGGCGCCACCCGCGTGCTCGACGCGGCGTCACGACTCTTCTATGAACGCGGCATCCATGCGGTCGGCGTCGACACCATCGCCGACGCGGCCGGGGTCACGAAGAAGACGCTCTACGATCGGTTCGGCTCGAAGGAAGCCCTGGTCGTCTCCTACCTCCAGCACCGCGACGCACTCTGGCGCGCTCACGTCGCCCGGCACCTCGACCGCACTCCCGAGCCCGGCATCGATCGGGTCCTCGCCGTGTTCGACGCGGCGATCACCTGGTCCGACGAATACAGCCCGAAAGGGTGCAGTGCCATCAACGCCCGAGCGGAGATCGGCGACGGCCACGACGGCCACCCGGTCTTTCCCGAGGTGTCGCGGCAGAAGGCCTGGCTGCTGGAGCTGTTCTTCGAGCTGTGCCGCGAAGCGCGCCTCTCGAAACCCGCCCTGATGTCGAAGGCCATGATGCTGCTCTACGAAGGTGCGATCGTCACGGTCGGGATGGAGACCTTCGCCGAGCCGTTCCAGGTGGCGCGAGAGCTGGCGCGCACCGCTCTGGAGCAGGACCGGCGCTGACCGACCCCGTCAGCCGATCGACCGCTGCGGAGCCCCGGTCCGGCGACGGACGAGCGGCATCACGGCAGCGGCGACCACGACGATCGCGGCGACCAGCACCGCCGTGGTGAAGCCGCCGACGACCACCGCGGCGATCGTTCCCAGAACCGCGATCCCGAGACCGCCGCCCAGCGCGAAGCCGACCTCCTGGATCGCGCCGACCTGACCGGCGTCGTCTTCGGTGGTGACATCGAAGAGCGCGGTGGCCGCGAGCGTCGCCCCGATGCCGAAGCCGAAGCCGACCAGAGCCAGCGGCGCGGCGACGACCTCGGGATCGGTGAAGAGCCACGCCATTCCGCCGGCCTGCAGCAGCAGCGCCCCGACGGTGAGCGCTTCGGCCCGCACCCAGCGGAGCGCGATCGGGGCGATCACTCCGCCGATCGCGATGGCTGCCGCCTGCGGGAGGATCGCGAGACCGGCCTCGGCGGCGCTCCATCCTCTCGTGTCCTGCAGGTGCAGGCTCACCAGGAGCACGGATGCCGAGGAGACGCCGCTCGCGACGAGGATGCGGGTGATGGCGGGACTGAATCCCGGGATCCCGAACAGGCGCATGTCGATGAGCGGTTCGGACAGCCTCCGCTGGCGAAGGACGAAGAACACGAGACTGCCGACGGCGACCACTGCGGCGATCCCCGCCGGCACGGGGGCGACGAGCGCCTCGTGCAGGGCGAAGGCGAGCGCGCCGAGAGCCACGATCGACGTGGCGATGCTCGGAAGATCCCATGACGGCGCCCGGGAGCTGCGGGAATCGGGCACCAGCCAGAGGGCGAGCACGCCGGCGAGCACTGCCAGGGGCACACTCCCCAGCAGCAGCCAGCGCCATCCCGGCCCCTCCGCGAGGAGCCCACCCAGAACCGGTCCCAGCGCACTGCCCACTCCGAACGTCGCCGTCCACAGCCCGTACGCCAGCACTCGTTCCCTGGCGTGGTACTTCGCACCGATCGTGGCGACCACGCCGGCGACGACGAACGCCTCGGCGACGCCGAGGAGCGCCCGGACCGCGATGAGCAGCAGTCCGCTCTGCGCGAATCCGCCGACCGCGTTGAGCACCGCGAATCCGGCGAGGCCGATCAGCACGATCCGCTTCCGCCCGAAGGCGTCGCCGATCCGCGCCGCGAGGATGAGCGTCGCTGCGAGCGAGAGTGCGTAGACGTCGGCGAGCCAGAGACCCTCGGTGTCGCTGAGGGCGAGCTCGCCGCGGATGGCCGGAAGCGCCGTGGAGACGCTGCTGATGGCGAGCGCGCCGATCAGGATCCCGAGCAGCAGAGGCACCATCGCGAACCAGAGACGAAGGGTCGAACGCGCAGCGGTCACGGTGGGGGCGGAAGTCACGTGTTCAGTCTGTGAAGTACAGACAGAAGCTGCAAGTACGGTCATTCCTGTCACGTACTGACACAGTGGATACTATGGGCGACCGGCACGAGGAGGGTGCGATGAGGGAGAAGACCGAGCGGATCGTGCGCGACTGGTCGGAGTCATGCGACGCCGAGGTGTCGATAGCGGTCCTCGGCGGGGCCTGGAAGCCGAGCATCCTCACGCTTCTCGGCGAGCACGAGGTGCTGCGGTTCGGAGAACTCGGGCGCCTCTTGGAGAACCCCACCGCGCGCGTGCTCACCCGCCAGCTGCGCGAGCTGGAGGAGGACGGACTCATCACCCGCACGGTGTACCGGCAGGTGCCGCCGAAGGTCGAGTATCGCCTCAGCGAACTCGGCACGACCGCGACGCCGCTGCTCGTCGAACTGACACGGTGGGGCACGCAGTACGCCGAACGGCAGCGCGCCTCGGTGACAGCCGGCACGTCCGACGACCGGGATCCGGTCGTCGCCTAGCGGTCTGCTCCCTCGCTGTCGAGGAAGACCCCGACGCGCTCGCCGTCGTACACGAACTGCAGCGCCGTTCCCGAGGGGAACCGTTCGCTGAGTTCCTTCGGCGCGCTGCTGTCGAACGGGACCTCGACGGTCGCGGGGAACGTGCCGACGGCGCAGCCGGTGTAGATGGGTCCGTCATAGCTCCAGCTCGAGGAGGCGTCGAACTCCTCCGCTTTCGGAACCTGGTCGGCGCGGGCGACGGTGAAGCACTCGCTTCCGATGCCCCCGCCGCCATACCCTCCCGTGGTCTCCATCAGAGCCAGGCCATAGAAGTCGAACACGGCGGAACTCGGGCCGGCCCCCATCCACCCTGCCGGGATCTGCAGGGCCGACGTGGGTTCGAGGGTGGCGATCTGCGGCGCTCCGGAGGAGACGGCGACGGGAGCGATCTTCACGAGAGCGAAGGTGACGGCCGCCGAGATCGCGGCAGCAGCCACGATCGCGACCCACCACAGGACCGTGGTCGTGCGCTCCGAGAACCAGGCCGCCATGCGCTCCGCCGGTTCCTCCTTCGGTGCGACCGGATCCGACGGATCGGCGGGAACATCGGCGGGGGCGTCGGCGAACACGTCGAGCGCATCCCCCTCCGGCTCCGGCGTGCCTTCTCCCGGCCATGTCTCGTGCCGAGCGGAGTCGGCCGATCGGTTTCGGGCGGCCCGCCCGAGCTGCTCGACGTCGGGAACGGGGATGACGGCATCGGTCACCGCGGGCTTCGGCTGCCGCATCGCTTCCAGCTGCTGGAGGCGCCGGAGCGCGGCCGGGTCGTTCTCGATGTCCGCCGTCGGACCATAGGCGCGGGCCCGCAGGACGCGGAGCTCGTCTTCAACCGCAGTGCTCATCTCCGGCATCGTCTCACAGGCCGGAGGATCAGCCGCAGAACGCCGAGGCCGAGTCCTTGAGCTGCTCGATCGCCTCGACCGTCTCGGGAGCCTGCAGGTCTGTCATGCCGCCGATCTGCGTGGCACCCGAGCGGATGAGGTCTCCCAGCTGGCCGTCGACGTTCGCCGCGAGCCCCTCGAGCGATGAGACGAGCTCATCGCGGGCGGCATCGGCCTGCTCCGCCGAGACCTCACCCTGGTCGAGCAGCGACTGGTACTTCCCGTAGGCGTCGTCGATCGTCGTGCAGGTGGCCTGCACATCGATGCCCACGGCGTCGCCGGCCATCTGCGTCACCTGCGAGCACCCGGCGAGGAGCCCGGCGGCGAGTCCGGCAGCGAGGACGAAGGGGAGGACCACGATTCGGCGCATGCCACGAGGGTAGCCGGTCCGCCTGACGGCCTCCTGCGCCGCGTGCGATCTCCTGCGGCGCGTGCGACCGCGGGCATGGAGCATGTGCACGGGCGCGCCCGTCTATCATCGCAAGCGCACGATGGCCGAGGAGGTGGGCGCCTGATGAAGGTCATGCTCGTGGACGACGATGCGGAGATCCGCCTCGGTTTCACGACCGCTCTGCGACGCCGGGGTCACACCGTCGATACAGCCGAGGATGTCGCCTCGGCCCGCCGGCTCGCCGAACTCATCGTCCCTGATGTCGCGATCATCGACGTCATGCTCCCGGACGGCGACGGGTTCGCGCTGTGCCGAGAGATCCGCACCCGATGGGGCTTCCCGACCGTGATGCTCACCGCGCGAGACGAGGATGCAGACGTCGTCGTCGGCCTCGACGCCGGAGCCGACGACTACATCGCCAAGCCCGTCAGCGTGGCCGTGCTCGAAGCACGCCTGCGGACGGTTCTGCGTCGCAGCTCCCGCCTCACCGTGGAGCCCCTGCGTGTCGGGTCGCTCGAACTGCACGAGGACTCCGCCGAGGCGCTGGCCGACGGGGAGCCCCTCCCGCTGAGCGCCACCGAGTTCCGGCTCCTCCACGAGCTGGCCCTGAACGACGGACACGCTCTGAGCCGCTCCCGACTGATCGACGCGGTCTGGGCGCAGTCCCCGCCCGACACCCCGCGGGTCGTGGACACCGCCATCCAGCGGCTGCGTGCCAAACTGACCGCAGCGAACGTCTCGACGCCGCAGCTGGAGACCATCCGCGGGATCGGGTACCGGCTGCGATGACCGCACGTCGTCGTCGCCCCACCCTCCGTGCGGCGATCGCGCTCGCCCTCGTGGGCAGCACGATCGCGGTGTCGGTCCTCGTCACCGGGGTCGTGGTGCTCACCGCGGGACGGATCGTCTACGAATCCCGGCAACAGGGGCTGCTCGACGAGTTCTCGACCACCGCGGACGCCCTGTTCACGTCCATCTCCACCGGGTCCCCCGAGGACACCTGGAAGTACTACGCCGAGATCCTTCCCGGCGAGACGGTCATCATCGACCTCGACAGCGGCCGGAGCGCTGGCGAGCTCCGGCCGGACCAGGTGCCGGACGCGCTCGCCATCGACGACACCCGTCGCTCCGGAGACCTGACGTCGCTGATGACCACGCTCGAAGGGCGCGATGTCTTCTTCGTCTCCGTGGTGCGGGACGATCTCCCCCAGGACCCGAGCGCCCGACTCGCCGTGGTCACGGCGTACTCGATGGAGCCGCAGCGGGAGCAGGTGCGGGAGCTCGTCATCTCCGGGGCGCTCCTGAGCGGCGGCGTGGTGGTGCTCGTCGTGCTGCTCGAACGCCTGCTCGGCGGAGCGTTGACACGCCCGCTCCGCCGTCTGGTCGACACCGCGCAGGCGGTCGGGTCCGGCGAGGGGCCACCGGCGTGGAAACCGTCGTTCGACGACGTCGACCGGGTGGCCGACGCTCTTCGTCTCTCCTCCGAACAGTTGGGGGCCACCATCGCGCAGCTGCAGCGCCGGGAAGCGGAGTCCCGACGGCTCGTCAGCGATGTCGCCCATGAGCTGCGCACGCCCCTCACGTCGATGATGGCGGTCGACGAACTCCTCGACGACGACGAGCAGACGACGGCGGAGGAGCGGGCGGTCGCCGCCGCGGTCGTACGCACCGGAACCCGCCGCCTGCATTCGCTGATCGAGCACCTGCTCGAACTCTCCCGCCTCGACGCCGGGGTCGCGCGCGTGCACCGCACGACCGTCTCTCTCCCCGATCTGCTGGACGACGTGATCGACGCGACAGGGGTCGATCACGTCGAGGTGTCGGTCTCCCCCGATCTCCGCATCCACACCGACCCCGCCCGGCTGCACACCGTGGTGGCGAACCTGCTCACGAACGCCTCCAGGCACGGGCGACCACCCCTCACCGTCCGGGTGCACGAAGACGGGGACGCGGTGCACATCGACGTCGGCGACCAGGGCCCCGGCATCGCCGAGGCCGACGCGGAGCGGGTGTTCGACCGCTTCGTCACCACCGACCGTTCGCGCCCCGACGGGGTGGGAACGGGGCTCGGTCTCGCGATCGCCCGCGACAACGCACGGCTCCTCGGCGGAGACCTCACACTCCTGGTCCTGTCGCCCGGGGCGACGTTCCGTGTGACCATGCCCCGCGTGTGACACTCGTGTGACATTCCTCCTCGACACTGGCCGTTCGCCGATGTCGAGAGGTCGTGTCCATGAGTCTTCCCCCGTCCCCTTCTCCGCACAGACAGGCGTCTCCGAGCGGACAGCGCCGGAGACGCCTGCGGCGCTTCCTCACCCTCACCGCAATCGCCGTCCTGGTCATCGGCGGAGGAACGGCCGCGGTCGCGGCGATCCGGTTGTCGCAGAACGTCACCACGGTCGAGCTGCACCCCGTACGCACGGACGAGCCACCCGTCGTCGCGGATTTCGACGGCGAGTTCGACGTACTGCTCGTCGGTTCCGACGGTCGCGCAGGGCAGGGGGCACAGTACGGTGAGGGCGGCGACGTCGAAGGCAGCAGGAACGACGTGACGCTGCTGCTGCACGTGAACGAGTCGCACGACGCGGCGACCGTGATCTCCTTCCCGCGCGATCTGCTCGTCGACATGCCCGCATGCACCGACCCCGACTCCGGGAAGACCTGGGATGCCGGTCACCGGGTGCAGTTCAACGAGTCCCTCGCCCGCGGCGGACTGGGGTGCGTCGCCTCCACGGTCACGGCACTCACCGGGATCGATCTCGCCTACGCGGCGGAGATCAGCTTCACCGGGGTGATCGACGCTTCCGACGCGGTCGGCGGCGTGCCCATCTGCTTCGCCGGTCCGGTACACGATCGGCACTCCGGCTTGGAGATCCCCGAAGCCGGTACCTACGACCTCAGCGGAGAACAGGCTCTGGCGCTCCTGCGCTCCCGCTACGGCATCGGCGACGGGAGCGATCTCGCCCGCATCTCGACGCAGCAGGTGTTCCTCTCCTCTCTGGTGCGCACGCTCCGCGATCGGTCCACCTTGACGGATCCGGTGAAGCTCTACGGGATCGCCGATGCGGCGACCAGGAACATGACGCTGTCCACGCCGCTCGCCGACCTCGGCACTCTCGCGTCGATGGCGAAGGTCTTCAGCGACCTCCCCCTCGAGAACCTCGCGTTCGTCTCCTATCCGCACCTTCCGGCGGGCGATCGTGTCGTCCCCGATGAGCTGGCAGCGGCCGCGCTGATGGAGCGGGTGACCTCGGGCGAGACGGTGGACATCAGCGCCGACCACACCGGCCGCGGCAGCGAGCTGGCCACCCCGCCGGTCGCCTCGCCGTCCGAAGGAGCGACGACGCCCGGAACCGAGGCGCAGCCCGGCACCGAGACGCAGCCCGAGAGCCTGCCGGCGAACGTCGACGGGCAGAGCGCGGCGCAGGACACCTGCGTGCGTCCGTACTCCGGGTAGCTCCGCGCACTGTCAGGGACTGCGGTCAGGAGGATCCAGCGGCACGCACCTGTTGAGGACGATCAGGGCGACGCCACCGACAGCCGAGATCACGGCAGGAATCCAGAAGAGCTGCGGCAGTCCCAGCCACAGGGAACCGAGGCTTCCCACGAAACCGCCGACGGCGGCGTTGATCGCATAGGAGCTCATGAAGACGCTGGTCGCCATCCCCACGCGAGCCGGAACCAGTCGCTGCGCCACCGTGATGCCCAGCACGCCGAATGTTGCGATCACACCCGCCATGAGCACCTGTCCCACGATGAGAGGGACGAGGTGGGGGAAGATCTGACCGGCCGAAGCGTAGGAGACGTGCGCGGCGACCGCCATCAGGGCGCCCGCGAACAGGACGCGCGCGAGACCGAATCGCGTCGCCAGCCGTGCGGCGAACGGCATCAGAAGGAGTTCGACGAGAGGTTGGAAGCCGATGATCGCGCCGCGAACTCCGGCGTCGACCGCGAGCTCGCCGTCCATGTACAGAGGCAGATAGGCGAGCTTGACCGTTTCGCCGCACATGATGAGCACGTAGATCGCCGTGAAGACGAGCAGCGGCATCATGGAGCGCGGGTGCGGTGCCGACGGCGCTGCCGAGGCCGGCGCGGCGGCACCGGGCTCGCGGATCGGCGTCGACAGCGCCCTGCGCGCGGCCCCCGTATCGGTCTTCACGCCGATCAGCGGGACCAGTGAGAGCAGCACGCAGAGCCCGGTGACGAGAAGGAGAGGACGCAGTCCGATGACCGCTCCGAGCACGGCGCCGATGACCGGGCCGACGATCCACCCGAACGCCATGGCCATCCGCATCACCGCGACGACTTCGTTGTCCGCCGGTGTGGGGCTCCGATTCAGTTCATCTCTCACCGCGGCCTGAAGCTGGGCAGCACCGGCACCGGCCGTGCTCAGCAGGAGCATGTTGATGGCGAACGGCATCCATGCCTGCATCGCGACCGCCATCAGGACCCAGCCGACGAATCCGGCGAGCGCGGACAGGCGGAAGACCAGCAGTCGCGAGCCGGCGCGGTCCGACAGCGAGCCCACGAGATACCCGGCGATCGGAGCGGTGAGGTTGGTCAGGAAGTAGAGGCCGGCCTGCGCCGTCGAGAGATGGAGTTCCCCCACGAGGAACAGGGTGATCTGCGGGATCGTGACCGAGATCCCGATTCCGGAGATGACGAGGCTGACGAACACGCCGCGCAACAGCCTCGAGCGGAGGATGTAGCGCGAGGCGGAAACGGGGCTGCCCGATGGGTCCGCGGTTCCTGATTGCCGAGCCGCCACGCGGAACCGTCCTCGTCTGCCGTGCGAAAAGGGGGAACGGCAATCGTATCGAGGGAAGCTCCCGGGGATTCCCCCGTGGAAGCACTGCCCCCGGCAACCTCCTCCTCCACGCACCGCCCGGCACCGCCCTGGCGGGGCGCGAGACCTCGCCCCGCGCCCCGCGAGGGCGGACTATCCTGCGGCGCTCGTCACGGCGAACCACCCGTCAGGGTGAACGGGACGGTCGTGGCATTGCCCGCCACGTCGTACACGATCAGAGTGTTCGCCCCGGCGACGGCTCCGAACGCTCCCGGCTTCACGAAGTTGAGGTCTGACCAGACGTTGTCCGTCAGGTCTTTCCCCACCCCGTTCAGGACCAGCCGATCCACCCTGCCCGCGTCGTTGAGCTTGTACGACACCAGGCCGTACGAGCCGTCCGCACCGACGGTGAACGCTCCACCGCCTTTGACGGTGACCGCGGGACCGGTGACGTCGAGGGTGAATCGCACGGTGGTGGCGTTGCCGGCCACGTCGTACACGACCAGGGTGTTCTCCCCCTCGACCGCCCCGAACGCGCCGGGGACGACACCGTTGAGGTCCGACCAGACCGCGTCCGTGAGGTCCTTCGGCACCCCGTTCAGCGTCAGCCGATCGATCATCCCGACATCCTGGAGCTGGAATGATGCCCTGCTGTAGACGCCGTCCCGTCCGACCGTGAACTCCGCACCGCTCTTGACCGTCACCGCGGGCGCCGTGGTGTCCACGGCCGCCGCGGTGATCGAGAGGTCGCGCAGGCGTCCGAAGTTGTCGAAGGAGCCGAAGCCCACCCGGCCCTCGGGGAACGTCGTGTCGTTCGCGGTCATCAGCGGGGTGTCGAGGCCGTCCACGTAGACGGCGATGTCGCCGCTGTCGACACAGCGGACCACACGCACGTCGTGCCATTCCTCGTCCGTGACCGCCGGTGGAGCACCGATCGCGCCGTCCCACTGATCGTCGATCCGCTCCCGATCCGCCTTGTTCACCTTGAAGATGCCGTTGTGCGGGTAGATCGAGTTGTCCTGCGAGAGGTGTGCGTAGTAGTACTCCGTGTCCGACTTCCAGCCGAACACGATGATCACGTCGCGGTTGTTCACGGAGGCCTTCTCGTCGAGGCGCACCTCGCCGGTGAGATCGAACGAGCCGAGCTCCGGCCCCTCGGTGAGCACGGCGTACTCGAACGGCCGGCGGATCCCGTCGTTCGGGTTGGTGCCCGCCTCGGTGAGCACGATCTGGTCACCGGGGAAGTCCCACTTGGCCGGTGTCCGCGGCGCCCAGTCGCCCTCCTCCATCACGTCGGTGATGACCTCGCCGTCCGGTGTGCAGGTCGGCGGCGTCGGCGGTTGGACCGGCGGCACGGCGTACAGCGCATACTGCGCCGCGACCTGCTCGGCCGTCGGCACCGTGTCGAGCAGCATGATGTCGTCCATCCGCCCGTTGAACGGATTGGCCTCCTTCGTGTTCTGCGGGAAGCTGCCGCCGATCTTGATGCCGGCCGGTGCGGTGTCGGACGTGGCTCCTCCACCCCACGGGTTCGCCGCGGTGTACTTCCCCGCGAGCTCCTCGCCGTTCATGAACAGCTTCATCTCGCCCGCCGCGAAGTCGAAGGTCGCCGCGAGGTGAACCCACTGCCCCTTCTTGAGGATCTCGTTCCACGGCAGGTCGGCCGCGAACGTCCACGAACCTGCGCCGTCGACTCGACGCCCGAGCGCCACGAGCTTGAGCTCGCCGTCGACCGTGATGACCTCGAGCAGCGCCCGCACCGCGTGACCGTCGGAGGTACCGGTGAGCACGCCCGCGAGACCGATCGCGTTGTACACGTCGTCGGGGTTCGCCGTGCCCGAGTTCGGGGCCGGGTGATCGCCGGTCGGCTTGAACCACCCCATGACGGCGGCCTTGTCGGTGTCGGCGAACGCGCCGAGCGAATCGACGCCGTCCGCGTCGTAGATGCCCGCCTTCCAGTCGTCGTTCGACGTGGTCCGCGGACTCATCTGCTGTGTCTGCAGGGCCTCTCCCGCACCGGGATAGGCGCGGTCCGCGACCCGCATCTCGACCCCGCCGTTGATCAGCGAGATATCGGTGCCGGAGCGCCCCTGATCGACCTCGATCGTCGGCGTCGCCGCGTCCGGGTGGTCGAAGTCATGGTGCGTGACCACGTTCGGGGCGAGCGCCGGAAGGACGAACGGGTTGGTCGGCTCATCGACCGTCCGCGCCCCTGTGACCTTCCAGATCTTGCCGTTCGCCTTGGAGACGAGGTAGAGCTCGCCGTCGGCGTCGGAGCCGAACCGCAGGTCGACGCGTTTGTCGCCGACCAGCTTCTGGAACGTGGTCTCCTCACCGTCGGCGAAGACCCGCAGTTCCTCGATCGTGGCGAGGTCGTCGATGTCGCCGTCGTTGCGCACCATCTCCTCGGCATCCGTGGACAGCACCCAACCGCGCACCAGATCGGTGAAGAGGTAGCGCCCCTGGAGTTCGGGGATCTCACCGCGATAGACGAATCCGCCATTCACGGCCACTCCCGCATCACCGGTCTGGCCGGGGTCGCGATTGTGATCGTAGGCGGCCACCGGGTAGGTGAAGCCGTTCTCGGCATCGTCCTTCGGCAGCTGGAAGATCTGCCGGTTCTCGGCGAGGAAGGAACCCTCCCGCACCGACCAGCCGAAGTTGTCTCCTGGTTCGACGGCGTAGATCGACTCGACCTGCCACTCGCCGATGTGCGCGAGATACATGGTGTGGTCGCCCTCGGTGTCCCAGCTGATGCGGTGCGGGTCGCGCATGCCCACCGCGTAGATCTCCGGCAGGGCATCCGCCTCGTCCACGAACGGGTTGTCGGACGGGACGCCGTACTCGCCGTTCTCGCTGTCGTCGCCCGTGGGGTTCACGCGCAGGATCTTGCCCTGTGGTGTGGCCAGATCCTGCGGGTTGCCGTTGCCGACACCGTTGCCGCCGTCTCCGACCAGGATGTAGAGGTTGCCGTAATCGGCATCGCCCTCCGACACCGTCGGGTTGAACGCGATCTGCTGCACGGTGTGCACACGACCCGCGAACGGGATGCGCATGACTTCGCGGTGCGTTCCGGCGAAGGTCTCCGCCGACGGGTCGTCGGCCTTCCACTCGGTGATCACGCTGTGGAACGCGGTGGTGCCGAACGCCGGGAAGTCCGGGGTGTCTTCGGTCAGCGCCGTGCCGCCCTCGGTGTGGACGGTGTAGAACAGCCCGTTCTCGGCGAAGTCGGGGTGGAACTCCGCGGAGCCGAGGCCCGTCCCGAGCCCTGCACTGTTGTGGAAGTTGTCGATGAACTCGTTCCGGACGTTGAGGTATGGGACGTATTCGCCCGATTCCTTGTCGACCAGGTAGAGGATGTCGTTGTTGTCGGGCACCATCAGCCGGCCGGAGTCGTCCGGCACCTCGTCGAGGTGCGTGATGCGGTTGTGGCGCACGAGGCGCGGGTCCTGCGTGGCCGGCGTCGTCTGCGACGCGGGCAGCTGCGCGAGCTCGGTCACCTCGATGCCGAGGTCGGCCATTCCCGGGTCGGGCAGCGGGTTCAGCAGCGGCTCGTTCGCCGTGCCGCCCGGTGCGCAGTCGCCCGGGTTGCCCGTCGCGATCGCGAGGTTCTCGCCCGTGTTGTCGACGGCCACGTCGTCGAGCAGGAGGCGACCCGTGCTCGTGGCGCCGTTCTTCCAGAAGAATCGGTCGAGCGCGCCGTTCACCGCCTGGCGGAAACCGAACTGCTGCTCGGCGCCCTCGGGGAGGCGGGTCTGCTGCTCGTATGCGCCGCCCTGGCTGTACACGGTGACCTTGTCGGCCGCGTTGTCGGCGACGATCCACACGCACTGCCAGGCGTCCTTCGACCACACGCCCGCCGGCGCGAACGACCCGCCGTCGCGCACGCGCAGCACGTCGTCGTTCTGGTTGTTCACATAGGCGCGGCTGTGCGCGTAGTCGTTCGGCGCATCCACATCGGTCACCCCGAAGGAGGTGTCGACGCTGCCGGTGCGCAGGAAGCGGAAGAACAGCGTGCCGGTGGTGCCCTCGGCGATGGCCGGGATCGCGCGATACGACTGCTGACCGCCGCCGACGGACTCGACGACCTGGTTGTTACCGTTGAGCGGATCGGCGATCACACGGGGAGCCGCGGACGACGTCCATCCGTCCTGCCCGTTCAGTGCGACGCGCTCGTAGGCCTCGAAGTCGACGAGTTCGGTGAACGGCTCCGCCGCGACAGCAGGGCTCGTGGTCAGCAGCGCTCCGACCACGGCGGCCGCGGCGACGACCGCACCCGTTCGTCGTATGCCGAAGGATCGAGGAGGCGGTGCGACCGATCGGGAGCTCGAGCTCGCGGTTCGCATGATTCGTTCGTGCATCAGAAACCTCTCAACGTCGTCGTCGTGTGGTGTCGTGCCGATGGTCGTGCCCCTCTCCGGGCCGGCACTGCAGCGGAGAAGGCTCGAGCGGTACTGCAGTTCGGGGCATAAACGCTTTCGGAAGCGCTTTCGCCGGATGGACGGGAAAGGCGGGAGGAGGCCGTCGCTGCCTCCTCCCGCCCGGGTTTCATCCCGCGTCGGGGACGGCGGGCTTGCCGCCGAGATACAGCGCGGCGAGGGTCGGATCGGCCAGGAGCTCGGATGCCGGACCCGAGATGTGCACCCGGCCGAGGTCGAGGACGCACCCGATGTCGGCGGTCTCCAGCGCGCGCCGGGCGTTCTGCTCGACGAGCAGGACGGCGGTGCCCGCATCGCGCATGCGCACGATCTGCTCGAACACCTTCTCGGTGGTCTTGGGGTCGAGACCCATCGACGGCTCGTCGAGGAGCACGACCTTGGGGCTGACCATGAGCGACCGTGCGAACTCGACCTGCTTCTGCTGGCCGCCCGAGAGCAGGCCGGCGAGCTGCTTCCACCGCTCCCCCACGATGGGGAAGAGGTTCTGCACGAACTCGACGCGCTCCTGGATGACCTTCTGATCCTTGAGCGTGAAGGCGCCGAGCATCACGTTCTCACCGACCGTCATCTCGCGGAACACGCTGTGTCCCTGCAGCACGTGCGCGAGCCCGTGACGCAGCATCGACTGCGGCCCCTCCCCCGTGATGTCTCGGCCGTCGACCTCGATCGTCCCCGACCGGGGCTTGAGCATGCCGCTGGCCACCTTGAGCACGGTCGACTTGCCGGCCCCGTTGGGGCCCACGAGGCAGACCACCGACCCGGGCGGCACTTCGACGGTGAGACCGCGCAGCACGAGCGCCGCACGGCCGTAGCCCGCCTCGATGTCGCGCAGCTCGAGCAGATTCTTCGCTTCAGACTCCAAGGTAGGCCTCCAGGACTCGGGGGTCTTGCTGGATGATCGCCGGGGTCCCCTCGGCGATCTGACGCCCGCGGTCGAACACCACGACGTGGTCGCACAGGCTCATGACCATCTCCATGTTGTGCTCGACGATGATGAACGTCTTGCCCTCGTCGTTGAGCTCGCGCACCAGGGTGGCGATGCGTCCGATGAGCGCGGGGTTCACGCCTCCCGCCGGCTCGTCGAGCATGATCGTGTCGGGTTCGGCCATGAGCACCCCCGCGAGCTCCAGCAGCTTCTGCTGGCCGTAGCTGAGGTTGCGCGCCTCGGCGTGCTCGAGGTGGTCGATGCCGACGCGTCGCAGCCATCCCCGCGCCCGTTCCAACTCGTCCGGGTCGGCTGCCGATCGGAGCTGATGCCAGACGCTCGGACTGCGTACCGCGACGAGCAGGTTCTCCATCACCG
Source organism: Microbacterium sp. UBA3486 (assembly GCF_002377845.1). Classification (NCBI taxonomy): domain Bacteria; kingdom Bacillati; phylum Actinomycetota; class Actinomycetes; order Micrococcales; family Microbacteriaceae; genus Microbacterium; species Microbacterium sp. UBA3486. The sequence continues at coordinate 40,925 of NZ_DFQP01000086.1, read as the reverse complement.
TCATGCGCGGGAACACCCGGCACAGCTGGAAGCTGCGTCCGATCCCGGCGCGGGCGATGCGGTCAGGCGACTTGCGGGTGATCGCCTGCCCCCGGTAGCGCACCTCTCCCGAGTCCGGCTTGATCATGCCGGTCACGCAGTTGAAGAAGGTGGTCTTGCCCGAGCCGTTCGGCCCGATCAGGCCGTTGACCTTGCCCTCCTGGAATGTGACCGTGGCGCCGTCGACCGCTGTGACGCCGCCGAAGGACTTGGTCATCGAGACGGTGCTCAGGCTCTCCAGCGTCGTGGACTGTGCGGTGGGGGCGTTCATGACGAGGTCTCCTTCGTCGGGGCATCCGCTGTTCGGGTCTTGTTCTGTTCGAGCAGTTCGCCGGCCGTCACCTCACGGATCGACGCCGCGTGGGACTTCCGGGTGAAGAGCCCCTTCACGGCCGGGATGATGCCGTCGGGCATGAAGAGCACGACGATGCCGAGCAGGATGCCGGTGGCGATGAGGTGGAACTGGGTGTCGCCGAACTCGAGCTTGAAGTACTCGAGCGCGATGCCGACGACGACGGCCCCGAGCAGCGGGCCGAAGAGATTCCGCACCCCGCCGAGCAACGCCATCAGCACCATGTACGAGCCGATCAGGATCGAGAACTGGAAGATCGGGTCGAGATCGCCGAACCACAGCGCGTAGAGTCCGCCGCCGAGCGCGACGAACAGCGCCGAGAGCACGTAGGCGATGAGCTTGTACCGCGTGGTCGGCACCCCGAGCGCCTGTGCCTTGTCCTCGTCCTCGCGGATCGACTTGAGCGCCGTTCCGAACTTGGACCGGTCGATGATCCACCACGCCACGAGAGCTGCGGCCAGCAGCCCGGCGAACAGATAGTAGAAGATGCGGTGGTGCTCCGGCCGCAGCACGTCGAACGGACGTGGCACGTTCAGTCCCTCGGATCCGCCGGTCACGTCACGCCAGCTCTGGAACACCAGCAGCATGATCAGCACGAAGGCGATGGAGACGATCACGAACGACGCTCCGCGCACCCGGAGGGCGGCGATGCCGATCGGGATCGCGATGATCACGACGAGCACGGCGGCGAGGATCCAGGCCACGAACCCGGGAAGGTCGAGGAACTTGATCAGCAGTCCGGTGCCGTAGGCGCCGAGCCCGAAGTACGCGGCATGCCCGAGGGAGATGTAGCCCGTGAATCCGCCCATGAAGTTCCACCCCGTCGACAACACGGCGTAGTTGAGGATCACGACGCCCGCCGAGAGGATGTACGGGTTCGGGGCGATGGTCGGGAAGGAGAGCACGAGCGCGACCCCGACGATCAGGAGGACGATGCCCACCCACTTCGTGGAGGGGCGACGCACAGGGGCGGGTGGCGCGATCACGACCGTCTCGGTGGCGATCGGCTCTCTGCTAGAAACGCTGGGCAAGACGACCTCCGAAGAAACCTTGCGGACGGAACATGAGCGTGGCGAAGAGCGCGACGTAGAACACCGTCTGCGCCCACGTCGGCCCCAGCGGAAGCTGGAGCAGGCTCTGCGCGACTCCGAGGATGAGAGCCGCGATGGCGGCACCGGGGATGCTGCCGAGTCCGCCCACGACGATGATCGCCATGAGCGGTCCGATCCAGTGCCAGTGCAGGGAGGGGTAGATCGTGGCGTCGAGCGAGAGCGCGGTGCCGCCGATCGCCGCGGTGGCGAGCCCGAGTCCGAATCCGTACCCGGCGACTCGATCGGTGTTGATGCCGACGAGCCGCGCAGCCTCGGGATGCTGGATCGTCGCCCGCAGCGCCTGACCGAACTTCGTGTACTTGAGCAGCACGAACAGGAGCGCGAGGGCCACGGCCGCGAGGCCGAACGCGATGAGCTTGACCACCGGCACCTGTGCGCCGAAGAAGTCGAGGCTCGCGCTGGCGTACGGCAGCGGGATGCGGCGCTGGGTCCCCGTGAAGAAGAACCCGAGAGCTCCCTCGATGATCAGCGCGACGGCGAAGGTGAGCAGCACCGACATCATGGTCAGGGTCAACGGCTTGAGTCGCGAGACGAGCAGCCGCTGCATCACGACACCGGTCACGAAGAACAGGGGCACGGTGACGATGAGCGAGACGAGCGGATCGATGCCCGTCTCCCGGTTGAACCACCACGCGAGGTAAGCGGCCAGGATGAGGAAGGCCGAGTGCGCGATCATGACGACGCGCATGATCCCGAAGTACAGCGTGAGCCCGGCCGCCAGGAGGGCGTAGAGCCCTCCCAGCAGGACGCCGAGGATCAGGCTTTGCAGCAGCAGTGCTCCACTCACGGGTGGATCACCACGTCGGCTTCGGGAAGAGGAAGTCGGCTTCCTTGACGTCCTCGGGGAGGACGATCAGGATCTCGCCGTCGATCCACTGCTGGATGAGGTGGGCGCCGGTGGGCTTGCCGGTCTCATCCCAGCTGAGCGGACCGACGACGGTCTCGACCTCGTTGTCGCGCAGCCAGTCGATGAGCTCCTGCTGGCACTCGCCCTGCTCGGCACAGCCGACGGCTTCCACCGCAGCGGCGACGACCTGACCGGTCGTGTAGGCGTTGGCCTCGTCCTCCGACGGCGGATTGCCGTGCATCTCGGTGTACTTCTCGACGAACTCGATGTTGCTGGGGAACTGCGACTTCGGCGAGTACCCGGTGGGGGCGAGGATGCCCTCGGTCGCACCGCCGATGGCGGCGGCGAACTCGGGGTTGGTCGGAGCGGTGGAGAATGCGGCGAGCTCCGGCTGATAGTTGAGCTGCTGCAGCGCGATGATCAGGTTGACGGCGTCCTGATACTGCGTGCCGCCGATCACGATGTCGGCGTTCGACTGCGCGATCTTCGCCGCGATGGTGGAGAAGTCGGTGGTGTTCGGCGGGTACACCTCGTTCACGAGGATCTCGACGCCGGCATCCTCGAGCTTGTCCCTGAGGCCGTAGGCCGTGCCCTGCGCGAACGGGTCGTCCATCGAGGCGACGGCTGCCGTCTCCGGGCGTTCGCCCTCCGGGAGCGCGAGCAGGTAGTCGGCGAGGTTGTTGTAGTGGTCGTTCGCGATGGCGGGAGCGGCGTAGAAGAGGTTGTCGAAGCCCTGATCGAAGACTTCCTCCGCGGCACCGGCCGGCTCGACGAAGAGCATCCCGTACTCCTGCGCGACGCGGGCGGAGGGAACGACGAGACGCGTGGAGAACGGACCGAAGACGAGGTCGACCCCGTCCTGCGCGATCAACGATTCGTAGTCGGAGACGACCCGGTCGGCGTTGGACTGGTCGTCGAGGATCTTCAGTTCGACCTGTCGGCCCAGGAGGCCGCCGTTCTCATTGACGATGTCGCGCCAGGCTTCGTAACCGCGCTCGACGCCTTTGCCCGGCTCCGAGAAGTCTCCCGTGAGCGGCAGCGAGATGCCGATGACGATCGGATCGTCGGAGCCACCCCCCTCGGTTTGATCGCCGGTCGCCGAGCAGGCCGAAACCGTGAGCGCGGCGATCGACAGCGTTCCGATCGCTGCAGCGATCCGTCGACCGTATCTGGGTGCAGTCATCCGAGTCTCCTACGTCATCGTAGCGAAAGCGCTTTCGTAAGCGCTTCCGCCACTATAGTGGGACCGAAGAACGAAGAGCAACCTTCCGCGCAATCAGCGTTGATCTTGCTCCATGGGGGAGGTTTCGTGAAGCGTGAAGGGGCGCCACGACTCATCGATGTGGCCGAAGCCGCCGGGGTCTCGCTCGCGAGCGCGTCACGAGCCATGACCGGCGGCTCCGGAATCTCTCCGGAGGTGGCCGCGCATGTACGCGGGATCGCGACGCAGCTGGGATACGAACCCAACATGCACGCACGGGGCCTCGCCGGGGGGCTCGTACCGACGATCGGCCTCGTGGTGCACGAGATCGGCGACCCCTACTTCTCCGACATCGCGAGCGGTGTGATCCGCAGCGCGGCTCTCGAGAACCGTTCGGTGCAGATCGCCCAGGCCGACCGCACGCCCGACAGCGAGCTCGCGCAGGTGAAGTCGCTGCTGCGCCAACGCGTGGGGTCGATCATCATCGCCGGATCGGGATACGCCGATCCGGATCGCGAACAGGGGATGACCGAGGCGCTGCTGGACTTCACCCTGGCCGGCGGCCGTGTCGCGGTCATCGGTCGCCACCACCTGCCGGTCGATGCCGTACTGCCCGACAACCAGCGCGCCGGAGTCTCCGTCGGACGGCACCTCGCGGAACGGGGACACCGCCGGATCGGCGTCGTCGCCGGTCCACTCGACCTCAACACGGTCGCCGACCGTATCGCGGGCCTGCGTGAGGGCACGGACGACACCGGCGTCGAGCTGACGGTGGTGTCCAAGGCATTCACCCGCGAGGGCGGCATCGAAGGCGCCCGCGAGCTCCTCGACCGCGACGTCACCGCCATCGTCGGCCTCAACGACGCGATGGCGATCGGCATCCTCAGCGAGCTGCGGCAGCACGGCATCCGGGTACCCGACGAGATGTCGGTCGTGGGCTTCGACGACATCGCCGTCGCCGCGGACGTGGCCCCCGCCCTCACCACCGCGCGTATCCCGATGTTCGAGATGGGCCAGCACGCCGTCTCCCTCATCCTCCGCCCCGCGAGCGACGAGGCACGGACGATCGAGACCGCGCACGAGCTCATCATCCGTCAGTCGTCGGGCCCGCCCCGAGACTGAGCGGGTGCGCTCCTGCGCCGGACAGCTCGTCACCGCACGGAGCCCGCCACCCTCAGAGTGACGGGCCCACGCGACCGGCTCGGGCCGACCGGCCCAGATTCGTCAGGAGTTGCCGGCCGTCGACTCCAGCTTCGCCATCACCTGGTTGATCGTGAACGACGCCGATTCCTGCCGTGCCGGGAACTCGACGAGCGTCTGCAGCATCCGCGCGACGTACGCCTGTGCCGGGACGAACAGGAAGACGTGGTCGAGCACCCAATCCCAATAGGTGTTCGATGTGATGTCGGCGCGCTCGTATGGATCGGTGCGGAGGTTGAACAGCTTCGGGAAGCGCAGCTCGATGTAGGGCTCCTGCCACACCTGCAGCGTTCCCACGGCACGCTGCTCGAGGAACACGAGCTTCCAGTTCTCGAAGCGCAGCGCCGTGAGGTCGCCGTCGTCCGAGACGTAGAAGAAGTGTCGACGTGGGCTGTGCTCGACGGCACCCGTGATGTAGTCCAGCTGGTTGTTCCCGTCCAGGTGCACCGTGAAGTCCGTGCCGTGCAGCTCGGTTCCCGCCTTCAACCGCTCGGCGATATCGGTGTCTCCGACGGCGGCCAACAGCGTGACGAACCAATCGTTGTGGCTCACGATGCCGTTGAGCGTCGTACCGGCGGGGATGTGTCCGGGCCAGCGGACCATCGCGGGCACGCGGTACGCGCCCTCCCAGTTGGAGTTCTTCTCATTGCGGAACGGGGTCATACCCGCATCCGGCCAGCTGTTCATGTGCGGGCCGTTGTCGGTGGAGTACATGACGATCGTGTTCTCGGCGAGCCCGAGCTCGTCGAGAAGGTCGAGCAGGCTCCCCACGACGTCATCGTGGTCGAGCATCGTGTCGTGATAGTTGGACTGCCAACGCCCGGCCCGCCCCTTGCTCTCCTCCTTGGTGTGGGTGCGGAAGTGCATGTGCGTCGAGTTGAACCAGACGAAGAAGGGCGTGTCATCCTCGGCCTGGGCGCGGATGAAGTCGGCGGCCGCATCGCGGAACTCCTCGTCGACGGTCTCCATGCGCTTCTTCGTCAACGGACCGGTGTCCTCGATCCGCTGGGTGCCGTCCTCGTTCGCCCACGAGTGGAGCACACCCCGCGGGCGGAACTTCTCACTGAAGCCCGGGAATTCCTCGTCGGTCGGATAGTCGGGGTGCTCCGGCTCCTCCTCGGCATTGAGGTGGTACAGGTTGCCGAAGAACTCGTCGAAGCCGTGCGCGGTCGGCAGATGCTCGTCACGGTCACCGAGGTGGTTCTTGCCGAACTGCCCGGTCGCGTAGCCGTGGTGCTTGAGCGCGTCGGCGATCGTGGGGTCTTCGGGTTGCAGACCCAGCTTCGCCCCCGGCATCCCGACCTTGGTGAGTCCGGTGCGATACGGGTTCTGGCCGGTGATGAAGGCCGCACGCCCGGCGGTGCAGCTCTGCTCGCCGTAGTAGTCGGTGAATTTCACACCCTCGTCGGCGATACGGTCGATGTTCGGCGTCCGATAGCCCATGAGGCCGTCGGAGTACGTGCTCAGGTTGCTGATGCCGATGTCATCGCCCCAGATGATGAGGATGTTGGGCTTGTCAGCCATGACGACTCCTTGCTTCGACGCGTGAGACGGGGCGATCGCCCTCGCTCGAAGCCAAGCACCTTCTCGCAGCTGCGCGCAGGGCGCCTCACTCGGAGCGGGTGAGACGGAATCCGATGTGCGACATACCGGTGTCCTCGGCCTGCGGCGAGCGCGCAGCCGGGCGGAAGCGCAGGCAGTAGTCCGGTGAGCAGAGGTGCGACCCACCCTTGAGCACGCGGCGCGGGATGTCGGGGAAACCCTCCTGCGCGCTGGCGACGGCGAGCAGGTTGGTGCGCTTGCCGGCGTCGACGGGGGTGTCGGAGAGGCGGATGTGCCGAGGGGTGTAGAAGTCGGTCGTCCACTCCCAGACGTTCGCGATCATGTCGTAGAGGCCGTAGCCGTTCGGGGGGTACGAGCCGACCGGCGCCGTGCCTCCCACGCCCTGGTTGTCGTAGGGGAAACGTCCGAGCCACGAGTTCGCCTGGGCGATGCCGCCCGGGTAGGCCTCGTCGCCCCAGGCGAAGGGGGCGCCGTCCACTCCCCCGCGTGCCGCGTACTCGTGCTCGGCTTCGGCGGGCAGCCGCATCCCCACCCAGTCGGCGTAGGCGACCGCGTCTTCGAACGCGACATGCACGACCGGATGCTGCAGGCGATCGTCGATCGTCGAGTCGGGGCCGAACGGACGACGCCAGTACGCGCCGGGCTGCCAGCGCCACCAATTGCGCCAATCGCCCAGGTTCGTCGGCCCGGAGGTCGGTGTGAACACCATCGCGCCCGGCACGAGATCGGCGGGATCGGCGCCGGGGAACGCAGCAGGATCGAGCTCGCGCTCGGCGACGGTGACGTACCCGGTGGCGTCGACGAACTCGGCGTACTGTGCGTTCGTCACCTGGTGGCGGTCGATGAAGAACGACGCGACCTCACGCCGGTGCGCCGGGCGCTCGTCGGGATAGAAGTCGTCTGACCCCATCAGGAAGGTGCCGCCCGGGATGTGGACCATATCGCGCGCGTTCGTCACGTGCTCAGCGTAGTGTCCGGGCTCTGCGACATCCGGACCGATCTGGAAAGATCATCCGCATGATCACCGTTCATCTGCGTTACGAGATCGACCCCGACAAGCTGGATGACTTCACCGAGTACGGGCGCACCTGGATCCGGCTCGTGGAGAAGCACGGCGGCACCCACCACGGCTACTTCCTGCCGAGCGAAGGCGACAGCGACGAGGCCTTCGCCCTGTTCACCTTCCCTTCCCTCACGGAGTACGAGGTCTACCGGACGGCCTCGAAGACCGACCCGGAGTGCGTCGAGGCGTTCGACTTCGCGCGCAGGACGCGGTGCATCCGCCGCTATGAGCGCCGCTTCCTCAGTCCGGTCTTCGAGGGGGCGTAGGCATGAACCCACCGGCCGTCGACGTCTCGGCGCTCACGGACGTCGCCACGCTGTCGACCCCGCGACTTCGCCTCGAACCCCTGGGCGTCGCCCACCTCGACGGCGTGTGGGAAGGGTTGCTCGACGACGAGAGCATGCGGCTCACGGGCACGCGTCAGGTGTTCACCCGCGAGGCGGTGGTGCGACACCTCGATTCCCTCGCCGACCGCGACGATCGCACCGACTGGGCGATCATCGAGCTCGGCTCCGAGGAGTACGTCGGCGAGATCGTCCTCAACGAGCTGGAGCCGGACGATGCGTCGATGAACTTCCGCATCGCGCTGAATCCCGGCCGGCTCGGGCGCGGCTTCGGCACCGAGGCGACCCGCGCCGTTCTCGATCACGCGTTCGACCGCATCGGGCTGCACCGCGTGAGTCTCGACGTCTTCTCGTTCAACCCCCGCGCGCAGCGCTCCTACGAAAAGGCAGGGTTCCGGTACGAGGGCCGCCAACGCGACACGCTGTTCTGGGACGGCGAGTGGGTCGACTCGATCCTCATGTCGGTCTTGAGCACCGACGAGCGGCCCGCCGCTCCCGAAGCCGCTGACATCGCGGATCGCCCCGAGAGAACCGCGGTTCCGAGGCACCTGAGCGACTTCCCGTTGCACGCGTCCGTCGCCGTGTCGGACATCGACCGCGCCGTCACCTTCTATGAGGGCACTCTGCGGCTCCCCCTGGCACGGTCGGGTCCGAGCGCGCGGATCTCGGGTGGCAGTCGTGTCTATCGCTCAGGCGGCGACGAGGCATTGCACGTCTATCAGTCGACGACCGCAGGCACCTCGCAGGCGACCGTCGCGACCTGGCACGTCGACGACCTGGATCAGGTTGTCGACGAGCTCGCGGCGAACGGCCTCGATTTCCTGCGCTACGACGGACTGAGCCACGATGCTCGGGGCATCACGGCGAGGGCCGGCGGAGGTCGGATCGTGTGGTTCGCAGACCCCGATGGCAACACGTTCGCCCTGGAGAGCGACCGCTGATCGTCGCTGCTCCGACGCGGGTTCTTCGGAAGTGCCGTCGGAGCCGGGTCGGAGGTGCCGGCGCCGGGCTGCGGTCAAGACGAGGCCCGACCGGCGACCGCGCGCGATCGACGAGCGCGTGAGCGCGGAGTGCTCAGCCCGCCGCGATCCACGATCGCGTGAAGCCGAGCACGCCGCTGCCGTCGGTGTCGGCGAGGGAGACACCCACGAACCGCGTCGCACCCTCCGAGCTCTGCCAGCGGAAGCGGTATTCGTCGGAGAGGACCGCTGCCGCGATCGCCGCCCCCGCGGATTCGGCCGACTGCGCGTTCGCGAAGGCCCCGGTGCTGCGCGCGATGTACGCATCCAGGAGCGAGCCGTAGGGACCACCGCTCTCCGGCCGGATCGCGTTCTCGACGAAGGCGCTGGCGACCGCGGCTGGCTCGATCACGCTGATCCCGACACCGAAGCGCTCGGCGACCACCGCGAGCGACTGCATGAAGCCCTCCACGGCGAACTTCGCCCCGCAGTAGGCATCGGCGAACGGCTGGCCGACTGCTCCGCCGACACTCGTCACCGTGAGGATGCGACCGTTGCCACGCTCGCGCATCCCCGGCAGCACGAGCTTGGCGAGGTTGACCGGCGCCAGGTAGTTGATGTCGAGCTGCGCCTGGATCTGCTCCATCGTCAGCTGCTCGGCGGTCGCCACGTTCCCCTGTCCGGCGTTGTTCACCAGGACGCGGATGCCGCCGAGCTCCGCCTCGATCTCGGCCACCAGCCGGGCCGCGGCCGCATGATCCACGACGTCGAGGGCGCGCACGTCGACCTCGACGCCCGCCTCGGCCGCAGCGTCCCGCAACGCCCCGGCCTTCCCGGTGTCGCGCATGGTCGCGACCACGTGCAGGCCTCGTCGTGCCAGTTCGACGGCGGCGTGGAGCCCCATTCCGGACGAGGTGCCGGTGATCAGTGCGATGTCGTTCATCAGGCGACTCTACGACCCGCCGTCCGGAATCCCCCGACGGCCTCGGGCTAGGATCCCAGAAGCCGCGACGACGACGATCACGACCACGGAGGCATCGATGCCCATGACACCCGGACTGCGCGCCGGCGCGCTGGTGCTCCTCGGAGCCCTGGCCTGCGCCGGGTGCTCGGCGACGCTCCCGAGCCCGCCTCAGGCGGTGGGCGACGGCTTCCCCGGCACCTGCCTGCCCTCGGAGGTCTCGTGGCCCTCCGACTTCCTCGAATCGCTGCCGGGAGAGACCGAGGCGATCGGCGGCACCATCGTGGGTCTGCGCCTGGAGTGGGTCGATTCCGACTTCGCGTGGCGGCTGCGCAGCGCCGACACCCGCCTCGACATGTTCGGGGAGCGGGTCGAGGATCCGAGCTTCGGCAGGGAGTCACTGGTCGACGTCGGCACGCTGGAGGTCATCGCGACGGGAGAGACCGAGCTCACCGAGGCCGAGCAGCAGATGAACGGCAGCAGCGCCTACAGCGTGGCGCAGCTCTCGGGCGAGGAGTACCCGAGCCCGCTCATCGTCGAGATGGCACGGGTGATGAAAGACGGCTCGCCCATGTGGCAGCTGACGATGTGCGATACCGCCACCAACGAGCTGACGGTCACGACCCTGGACTGACGCATGCATCCGCTTCCAGCTAACTTGCACGTTGATGTGCACGTAATGTGTAAACTCGTCCTGTGAAACAGAGCTGGCGGGTCTACAAGCGCGACGTCAAGAGACTCTCCCGCGTCCCCAAAGCGTGGATCATCATCATCGGGGTGCTCATCACCCCTGCCCTGTACGCGTGGTTCAACATCAACGCGTTCTGGGACCCCTACGCCCACACCGCGAACATCCGCGTGGCGGTCGTCGACCTCGACGAGGGCGCCACCTCCGACCTCACCGGCCACATCGACATCGGCGAGCAGGTGACAGAGCAGCTCGAGGACAACGACCAGCTCGGCTGGACCTTCATGGGCGAAGACGAGGCCCAGGAGGCCGTGAAGAAGGGCGACGTCTACGCGGCCATCGTCATCCCCGCCGCATTCAGCGAAGACCTGCTCAGCATCACCAGCGGCGACTTCACGCAACCGTCGCTGCAGTACTACGTCAACGAGAAGGCCGGGGCGATCGCGCCGAAGATCACCGACGTCGGCGCCTCCGAACTCGACAAGCAGGTCACGAGCGCGTTCAAGGAGCAGGTGGCACTCGCGGCGACGAACGCGCTGAAGGACGTCGGCGACTCCACCGAGCTGCGGCTGCTGAACGCCAGGGACAACACCCTCGATGCGTTCGACCAGGCGACGCAGACACTCGCCTCGGCCCGCGAGAACCTCGCCGAGACCCAGGACGGGCTCGCCTCCTCGCGCGGCACGCTCTCGTCCGCACGGAACACGCTCGGCGACGTCGACAAGACGCTCGGCGATGTGCAGAAGTCGCTCGCCCAGACGCAGTCGATCATCGCGGAGACGCAGAAGGAGGTGATCGCGTTCAGCGACAGTGCCACCACCGCGTTCCTGCGGGGCACGACGCTGCTCGCCGACGTCTCATCGAAGGCGAACGTCTCGATCACCCGTCTCACCCAGAGCCTCGAGCAGGCGGGGGTGCGCATCGACGCCGGGATCGACGACGTCTCGAACGTGCTGAAGGCGAACGAAGCGGCAGTCGCCCGGCTGCAGGCGCTCCTGGACGACACCGACCTCAGCGAGGACACGAAGCAGCGCCTGACCGAGGTCATCGCCTCGCTGCAGCAGCGCAACGCCACCGACCAGCAGCTGCTCGCCGACCTCAAGGACCTCAAGACCGCCGCCTCCGACACGGTGCGCTCCGTTCAGGCGACAGCCGACGCGGTCGACCAGGCGATGCAGGACACCCGCGACGCCTCATCAGCGATGCGCGACATCCTCACCCGCACCGTCCCCTCACTGAACAGCGCCATGTCGCAGCTGTCGGCGAGCGTCGGGTCGTTCTCAGACGCGCTGGACGCGCAGAAGGGCGTCCTCGCACAGGCCGATCAGCTGCTGGCAGGGTTGGACTCGCAACTCGTCGCCACCTCGTCGGCGCTGGAGAGCTTCGACAACGACCTCGCGGGCATCGAGCAGGGTCTGCAGACGTCGCGCACCGACGTCGTCGCGCTCAACGCTGCATCCGAATGGGGCCTGCTCGGCACCCTGACCGATCTGGAACCCGAGCAGATCGCCCAGTTCATCTCCTCTCCGGTCGAGGTCGACGAGCACCTGGTGTTCCCGGTCGACACCTACGGGTCGGCGATGGCCGCGCTCTTCACGAACCTCTCGCTGTGGATCGGCTCCTTCGTGCTGATGGTGATCTTCCGCGTCGAGGTCGACACGGAGGGCGTCGAGGGCGTCACGGTGCGCGAGGCCTACTTCGGCCGCTTCTTCCTCTTCGCGACGCTCGCCGTGGGCCAGGCGCTGATCGTGTGCATCGGAAACCTCATCATCGGCGTGCAGACCGCGAGCGCCGCCGCGTTCGTCGGCACCGGTGTGCTCATCGCCCTCGCGTACGTGAGCATCATCTACGCCCTCTGCGTCGCGTTCGGGCACGTCGGCCGCGGTCTGTGCATCCTGCTGGTGATCATGCAGATCCCTGGCGCGTCCGGCCTGTACCCGATCGAGCTGATGCCCGGATTCTTCCGTGCGATCTATCCCCTCCTCCCCTTCTCCTACGGCATCGACGCGATGCGGGAGACGATCGGGGGCTTCTACGACGGCCACTACTGGCGCTTCCTCGGCGCCCTCGCCGTGTTCGTCGCCCTCGCCTTCCTCCTCGGACTCGTCCTGCGTCGCCGCCTCGCGAACTTCACCCTGCTCTTCAACCGGCAGGTGCTCTCGACCGACCTCCTCATCGGCGAGAAGGTGCAGGTCGTCGGCAGCGGATACCGGCTCACCGACGTCATCCGGGCGCTGTCGAACCGCGCCGAGTACCGCGACGACCTCGCTCGGCGGGCCGAGCCGTTCACACGCCGCTACCCGACGCTGCTGAAGACGACAGTGCTCACGGGGGTCGCGGGGCTCGTCGTTCTCGGCGTCCTCACCTGGGCGCTCCCCGGATCGAAAGCGCTGCTGCTGGGACTGTGGACCCTCTGGATACTGCTCGTGATCGGGTTCCTCGTGGCCATCGAGTACATCAAGCACAGCTTCGAGCACGGCGCAGAGGTCGCTGCTCTCGACGACGCCGAACTGCGCCAGCTCGCTCTCGCCGGCCCCGCCGGCCCTGCAGCGGTTCTGCCACCCACGGCAGAGGAACCGCTCGACACGGCCCGGTACGCACCGGTCGCCCCGGTCGCCCCGCTCGCACCCGCTGAGGCGGATGACCGGGACACCTCCGAGGCGCCGATCGCCGGCGCCGAGGCCGACGCACTGCTCACGGAGTGGTTCGATCCGGAAGCACAGTCGGAGACGACCGGCGACACGGAAGCGGAACCGGAGGCCGATCCCGCGGCTTCCGAGCCGACGGAGGAAGCGACCGCCACCGAGGCGGCAGACGACCCGCTCCCCCCGGAGGAAGAGGCACCCACCGCAGACGACGAGCCCGCAGAAGGGGAGGACCGCGCGTGAAGGACATCCTGCACCTGACGGCCCGCGACATGCGTCACGCGACCCAGAACGTGATGGCGTGCATCGTCCTGTTCGGCCTGGTCGTCATCCCCTCCCTGTTCACCTGGTTCAACGTCATCGCCAGCTGGGACCCGTTCGCGAACACCAAGGACCTGAAGATCGCCGTCGCCAGCACCGACGCCGGGTACGAGAGCGACCTGGTCCCGATCCGGGTGAACGTCGGCGAGCAGGTCCTCTCCCAGCTCCGCGGGAACGAGCAGCTCGACTGGGTGATCACCGATGAGCACGACGCGATCGATGGGACCAAGTCGGGCGAGTACTACGCCGCCATCGTGCTGCCCGAGACGTTCAGCGCCGACATGCTGACGTTCTACGCCGACGGCGGCGACCGCACGCACATCGCGCTCTACACGAACGAGAAGAAGAACGCCCTGGCGCCGAAGATCACCGGCCAGGGCGCGGAGGGGGTGTCGTCCGCGATCAGCGACACGTTCGCCGAGACACTCGGCGACGTGGCGCTCGGCCTCGTCTCGTCGATGTCGGACTACCTCACCGATGAAGACACGCAGGCGACGCTCACGCGCATCGAGACTCGACTGGGAAGCGTGGGCGCTCAGCTGCGCTCGGGCGCGCGCACGGCCGACACGTTCACGGCCCTGCTCGAGACGAGCCGACCGCTGCTGGACAGCGCGTCGGCCCTGGTCGACGAGGCCGGCGACGCGTTCTCGGACACCTCGGGCGCTCTCGGCAGCGGAGTGGATGCGGCGAGCACGCTGAAATCGACCCTGCAGACGGCGGCGCAGTCGCTGGCGGACGCCCTCGCGGCCACATCGAACAGCTACGACGCGGTGGGCCAGCGCATCGACGAGCTCTACGCAGGTGCCGCCTCGCTCAGCGGCAGCCAGGTGCAGGCGATCACCACGCTCGCGGAGCGCGTGCAGCAGCAGATCGATCAGTATGCCGCGGTGAAGAACACGCTGGTGACGCAGGTCGGACCGAACCTTCCCGAATCCGCCCAGCCCGACTTCGACGCCGTGATCAGCCGACTCGACGAGGCGATCGCGCGGCAGCAGGCGCTGCAGCAGCGCCTGCAGACTGCGGCGACCGAGATCGCGGCCGGCAACGACTCGGCACAGAGTTCGCACCAGGAGATCACGGCGGCGATCGCCGAGGCCAAGAAGGCGATCGCCGACGCCCGGAGCACCTACGACGACGGGCTGAAGGCGCAGCTGAACGCCTTGTCGTCCACGCTCACGCAGATCGGGTCCGACGTGTCGGCGATCCGCTCCGACCTGTCCGGCATCACCTCCGGGCTGTCCGGAGCATCCGACTCCGTGCTGTCGACGCTGTCGCGAGCGCAGGAGGCCACGACGCAGCTGTCCGCATCGTTGAACGCCCTGGCCGACAGGTTCGACACCGTGCAGCAGTCGATCGCGAAGGCCGCAGACACCGGCGATCTCAGCGCGCTGATCGGCGCCGACCCGGGTGTGCTGGCCACGTCGCTCGCCGAGCCCGTGCGCCTCGATCGCACCGCGGTCTTCCCCGTGGCCGGGTTCGGTGCGGCCATGGCCCCGCTGTACATGATCCTCGCCCTGTGGGTCGGTGCCCTTCTGATGACGGTGACGATCCGCGTCGATGTGAACGCCGAGACGCTCCCCGACCGCCCCGAACTCACGCCGACGCAGAAGTACCTCGGCCGCTACGGCATCTTCGGTCTGGTCGGTCTCGCGCAGAGCACGTTGCTGACGCTCGGCCTGATCCTCTTCGTCCAGATCGAACCCGCGCATCCGCTTCTGCTGATCCTGGCCGGGTGGGCGATCTCGACGGTGTTCACGCTCATCGTGTACACGGCGGTTGTCGCGTTCGGCAACGCGGGCAAGGCGCTCGCCGTGCTGCTGCTCGTGATCCAGATCTCGGGGTCGGGCGGCGCGTACCCCCTGCAGCTGCTTCCGGACTGGTTCCAGAGCGTCAGTCCCTTCCTCCCCGCGACCTATGCCGTGAACATGGTGAGATCGGCGATCGCCGGCGTCTACCAGGCCGACTTCTGGTGGGCGCTCGGCGCACTCGCGCTGTTCATCGTTCCGGCGCTGCTCCTCGGACTCGTGCTGCGGCGTCCGTTGATGACCTACAACCGCAAACTGGTCGAGGCGCTCGCGTCGACCAAGCTGATGTCCTGATCCCCGCGCCCCCGAAGGACCCGAAGGACCCGAAGTGACCGCACCGAACCCGCCGCGTCGACGCGACGCCCTGGCCAACCGGGAAGCCCTGCTGCGCGCGGCGCAGTCGGTGCTCGCGACCAACCCCACGGCGTCGCTCGATGTCATCGCGCAGGCGGCAGGCCTCACCCGTCGCGCCGTCTACGGCCACTTCGCCGACCGCGACAGCCTGCTCCGCGAGGTGATCGCGGTCGGTGCGCAGCGGTTCAACGCGATCGCCGAGACGACCGACGAGTCCGACCCCCGGGTGACCCTGGCACGGATGGCGACACGGCTGTGGCGGGAGGCCTCCGCCGTGCGCGCCTCGGCCAACATCGCCCTCGACGATGCGCATCTGGCCGATACAGTGCTCGCCCTGGCGCCGCTGCGTCGCCGCATCCGCGATCTGACCAGCGTCGGAGTGGACTCGGGGGCGTTCCGGGGAGATATGCCGGCCGATCTGCTCGCCTTCCTCATCGAGGAGACCGCCAGAGCAACGCTGCGCGAACTGCGGCTCACCACGGCCGACGCCGATTCGACCGTCGTCCGCGTGGTGCTGAGCATCGTGGGCCTCTCATGGACCGAGCAGGCCGAGCTCATCGCCGCGCACCCCGAGGTCTTCGCGCAGGACTGAACCCTGCGTCCGACACCGAGATCTACGACCGAGATCTGCGCGCAGTGCGGGGCTCTGGAGCAGGGCCGAGGGGACCGTTCCGAACCGTTCCCGGCCCGGCCGGCCCGGACGCGTGACCGCTCAGACGATCGCGTCGTCGTGCCGCGGCACCCCGTCCTCATCCAGGACCTCATCCAGGTCCGTCTCCACCGACGATGAGGACCGATCATCCGCGCGCACACGGAACCAGAGCGTGAGCTCGGTCAACGCTCTCACCGCTGTGCCGACATCCGATCCCGCATCCAGATCTGCGAACGAGTCCCGGTACCCGGTGGGAGCACTCGCGCGGCGCTGCAGTGGCCGATACCCCATGGTCCAGTCCGCGAACCGACGCTCGCGGATCGGTTCCTCCAGGAGCACCCGCAGATCATGGTGTCGGGAATCCCCTCGGATGCTCTCGAGCACGCGCGCCACGGTGTCCGGATTCCCTTCCAGCACCTGAATGAACCGCCCCTCCCGATGAAGGAGCATCCCGGTGATGCCCCGTCGAAGATTGAGACGTCGACACACGGTCAGCAGATGCTCGAGAGCCGTCGCGCGAAGCGGCTGAGACGCGGTGCTCGTGTACACCAAGGAGATCAACCCGGGTGCCGTGCCGCCGTTCACAGCGCCACCCCCTGCTCACCGTCGTGGACCGTCGGCGAGGGCTCCCCCGTCAGCTGCTCCACCGCGTTCGTGGCTGCTGCCAGCGTCGCGAAGTCGCCGAGCATACGGGACCGGGCGTCGAACGCGCGATACGCGCCGCCCGCCTGCCTGTCGACATATCCGAGGAAGTCGCCGCGGCGGCTCCCGACGTGGAAGCCCTCCTCGACGCACGCCCAGAGGACGTCATGATCAGGTGGGGCAGAGTGCGGCACCCCAGCAGAATATGCGTGCGGCGCGCTCACCGCGCTCCCCTTTACAGCGGCCCCGCGGGTGCGCTAAGCGCGGGTACCGTGCTCGATGTCGATGTCGACCGAGGGAATCCCGAATCCGCCGTCGTCCTCGTCGTCGCCGGGGGTCCGCTGCGGGAACAGGGGGTGCATGCGGATCTGGGCGGCGTCTTCGGAGAAGTCGGGGTCATCGCCGTCGGAGGTCTGCGGACCGACGAGCAGATCGTTGCCGACGCCGACGATCAGGTCAGCGGAATCCTTCTTCCCGTCCACCACGATGGGAAGCCGCAGAGCCGCCGACTCCCCTTCACTCGCGAGGGCGGCGGCGAGAGCGACGAGCGCCTCGGCGACGTCGTCCGTCGTGACCACCTGTTGGCCTGCGTACGATACGAGTTTCATGTCTTCGACGGTGCCATCACGCGGGGCAGGCCCCAAGGGGGTTGTGCGGACCACGTCCGACGCGCTAACCGCGAGCGAGTGCATCCACGACCGGACAGCCTGCCCCCGATCACGCGCCCGGGCGGGAGAATGGAGCATATGTCCGCGAGATCCCGCCGGCCGCTGCTCTCCTCCGTGCGCCGTCTGCTGCACACCGATCCCTCGGCCGTCGCGCACACCGAGGCGATGCCCGTCATCGACGAGCGCACGGTCCCCCGGGTGCTCGATCTCGCGACCCGCATCGGTGAATCGATGTTCGCCGTCGGCGCCTCAGCACACGAGGTCACGCTCGCGATCACCCGCGTGTGCGATGCCTACGGGATGCGGGGCGTGCAGGTCGACGTCACCTACAACTCGATCACGGTGTCGTTCCATCTGAGCGGCGAGGTCTGGCCCGAGACCCTCGTGCGCGTCGTGCGTGTCACCGCTCCCGATCACGCGAAGCTGCAGCGCGTGCAGGCACTGGTCGCCGACATCGACGGCGGCCTCGACCTCGAATCCGCGCGCACCACGTTCCGCGCCATCCGGCGGGTGCCGTTCCGCTACCAGCAGCCGGTCGTGATCGTCGCGCGCGCCCTGCTCGCCGTCGGCGTCAGCATCATGCTCGGCGCCGCCCCGATCATCGTCGGTCTCACGTTCGTCGCGGCGCTGTGCGCGGCACTGACACAGGCGGGGCTCGCGCGACTCCGGGTGCCGCTGTTCTTCAGCCAGATCGCCGGAGGATTCGTGACCACGGTCGTGGCTGTCGTGGTCTCCGCGCTCGGTACCGCCGGGATCGAACCGTTCGTCGGCATCCGCCCGTCGATCATCGTCGCCTCCGGCATCGTGCTGATGCTCGCCGGCCTGACCGTGGTCGGCGCCGCGCAGGACGCGATCGACGGCTTCGCCCTCACGGCCGGCGGACGCATCCTCGATCTCACCATGCAGACCCTCGGCGTGGTGATCGGCATCCTCGTCGGCCTGGAACTCGGCGGCGTCCTCGGCTTCACCATGGACCTCCCCGACGACCCCGCGCCGTTCGGACCGCTCGTGAACCAGTTCGCCGGAGCGATCATCATCGCGGTCGCCGTAGCCGTGTTCAACGGTGCCGGCATACGGATCATCCTCGTCAGCGCGCTGCTCAGCGCTGTCACCCTCGCCGGCTACTCGACATCGGTGGCGCTGAACCTGCACCCCGCGGCGGCGAGCGCGGTCGGTGCCCTGCTGGCGAGCTTCCTCGGGATGCTGATCGCACGCAACCTGCACGTGCCCTCGGTCGCGGTGACCACCGCCGCGATCGTGCCACTCGTCCCCGGAGTCGCGGTGTTCCAGGGGCTGCTCGAGATGGTCCACGCCGCCGGCACCTCCACGGGCATGCTGCTCGCGGGGGGATCGCTCATCGATGCGGCGGTCATCGGCATCGGCCTGGCCTCCGGTGCCTCGCTCGGCCTCTATCTCGGCACCCCGGTGCGTGCCACGCTCGCGAGCGTGGCGAAGACGCGGGCCCGCGTCCGCCGCTGATCCGCGCCCACGGTGTTACCTGCTCGTCGAGCGCACGGGGTCTCGCCGAGTGCACGGGGTGTTCGCGCCGACAGGCCGTGCACTCGCGCGCAAGCCGTGCACTCGGTGAACCGCGAGCACCGTGAGCACCGCGGGTTGAGCAATATATCGGTTCGGATTACAATTCCAGTGAATTCTGGCGGGCTGAAGAGCGCCCGTTGACCGCGCGGACGCATGCACCGCGCCGCGCGGGGTGGTGCGCTCCTCGGCAGCCGATACCGGTCCACCGATGGGAGTGTTGAGTTGTTCACAATGCCCGATCCCCGATTCGAGCTGAGGAAGATCACCGATACCGAGTGGCTGATCCTCGATCACCGCTATGCCCAGAATGACTCGCGACGCACGGTCGCGTGCATCTATGAGGTCGATGCCGCGGAGGTGGAGGTCGTCTGGCTGCGAGACCTCCCGCTCGCGAGTTCGTACATGACTGCCGCCGACGTGTGGGAAGACGTCCAGCGGTTCCATGCGCCGCGCCGCGCCGGCCGACCGATCCCGATCCCGCATCATCCGCCCCTCGCGACCGCCTGACCCGGCGATCACGCTCACGCAGGCGGGGATTCTCCGCTCGCTCGCGCACGCCTGTCAACGGGCAGACGTGCACGCCTCACAGAGGCAAGAATGGGCGATCAATCCACCTCGATGAACGGAGAACATGATGTCAGACCCGCAGGACCACACGGACGACACACCCGCAGTCGAAGCCCAAGGCATCGATCCCGACATGCCCTCGACCGACGACGGCCCCGAGACAGACGAGGACGACGACGAGAACGAGGACGAGAACGACAACCTCGGTGCGGAGAAGGGCAAGGGCACCCCGCCCACGGTGCCGCCCACGGGCGGTGGCTCCGAGGGTGTTCACGCCGAGGATGCTCGACGCGACTGACCGGAGTGGAGCGCCGTTGCATGCTCCCGCTCTAGGGACGGTGACGCGGGCTTCGGGCTCGGAGAAATGGGTGCCGGGCTCGGAGAAGTGAATGGCGGACGGCGGGGACGGGAACGATCTCCGACTGTTCGCCGATCACTTTTAGCCGAGCTGATCGAGGACGAGTTCTCCGCGGGCGTTGAGGTTCTCCATCATCCGCTCGATGCGCTTGGTGTCGATCTCGGGCATCTTGGAGCCGTCGAAAGCGAGCGCCAGCGGAATCGCGGGGTGCATCCAGATGGTGAGCCGACCGGCAGGGTTCTTCTCCTCCGGCAGCCACGTCATCATGAAGCTCTCGTGTCGACGGAGCTTCGTGCCGATCACGATCTTCAGGTGCGCCAACGTCGCATCGTCGATCACGATCGGAGGGCGTGAACTGTTGTACTCGAGAGTTCCCATGCTCCGAGAATACGCGCCTCTGCGCGTCTCCTCTCCTGACGGTCTCGGGTATCGATCTGAGGTCGAAGTGCACCGTCCCGTGCCAGGGCGAGGTATCAAGGAACATGTCGTCGATGAGGATCCGCCGGCTCTCGAGCGCCGTCGCCCTGTCGTTCGCCGCGCTGATCGCGACCGGCTGTGCGGAGCAGTCGGCCAGATCGTGCGTCGCCCCCGAAGCCACCGCCTCGCCGACGAACGTCGCATCAGGTCAGACCGTGACCGTGAACGGACGCTACTGGGGCCCGTGCAACGACACCAACCATTCCTCCGATCCGCCGTGGGACCTGGTGTCCGTGGAGTGGCGGGGCCCTGGTGGCACCGTCTTCCTGGGCGACATCGCGATCGACGACGGCACCTTCAGCGGCAGCGTCGAGGTGCCTGTCACGGCCGAACCCGGTGCCTCCGCCCTCTGGGTCGGCGCCCGCGAACAGATGGTAGAGATCCCGATGGCGTTCGCGGAGGGCGCCCGATGAACGTCATCGTCTGGACCTCGTGACGGGCCGGTCCGCGGCAGGCGCTGTCGGATGTCGTAGCCTCGACGCATGGTGAGCCCCAGCGATAGCGCGGTCGTCGAAGCCCGGCCTGCTCCGCGGAGCACGGCCGGACGTTCGCTGGCGGTGATCGGACTGACGATCCCGCTCATGCTTCTGATCGACTACGCGGTGTCCTACGCAACGGTCGTCGCACTCTTCGGCGGTCTGCCGTTCGTCCTGATAGCGGCGATCCTCATCGCGTTCGCCGTGCTCGCAGGCGGTATCGCGCTCCTGAGCACGGCGTTCACGGGACGGCCGGCGATCCTCGGTGGGGTGGTTGCCTCCGGGGTGCTCACGTGCGCGGGCGCGTTCGGGCTCGTGCGCGGCACCCTCGGTCCTCTGGCTCTTCAGACCGATGCCCTGCTGCATGTCGCGGTGTGTGCTCTCGCGGCTCTCACGTTGGGAATCTTCCTCGGTCCGATGCCGCTGCGGGTCGCGGGCGCGGTATCCGCCGCGGCGCTGGTGGCCGTGCTGGCCCTCGTCCCGACACCGACCGAAACCACGGCCGTCGATCGCGCGAATGCCGAGGCAGACCGTTCGGCCGAGGTGAAGGCGAGCTGGATGAGGTCGGGGAAGTTCCCGCTCGTCACCGACCTCGACGATTGGTCGAACGTCGAGGTCAGAGCGACCGGGACGGATGCCGCGACCTGGGTGCGCAGCGAGACCGGCTCCGTCGCTCGCATCATCATCCAGTGGAACGCGGTCGAACCCGACCCCCTCGCGCCGTGCAACTTCATCGGCGGACCTGGGCGGGAGTGGGATCGGGGTCCCGACCAGCTGCCGTCGTGGTGCGTGCGAACAGGCGACCAGTGGTCGCGGTCAGACGGTACTGCCGTCTACAGCTACGAAGCGGGCACCGGCACCACGATGTGGATCATGGCGTTCGGCGGGTACGACGCCGAACGTGTCGGCGGATCGACGGCTGCGACCGCGGAGGACATCGCCGCTCTGATCCCGTCGCTGCACCCGATGAGCCGGGAGGACGCGGAGCGCTACCTGCTTCCGACGTTCGACGGCATCGACAGCCCCGAGGTGCAGACGCCCGACCTGTGAGTCGACGTCAGGCGTGAACCCCGCCGCCCGTTCAGGCGGAAGGCGCATGGGGCAGTGCCAGATCCACCAGGCTCACGACGAACTTCCCCGGCTCCTCGAACATGCACAGGTGTGCGGAGTTCTCGAACCAGACGACGTCCACCGACGGCGCCGACACCTCGTCGATCCAGCGCTCCACCGGAGCCGTCGGCGTGGTCCAGTCATAGCGTCCGAGGAACTGCAGCATCGGCACCGCGAACGAGGTCTTCGCACGAGCGTCGAACGACAGCAGCGCCGGAAGCACGTGGGGCATGGTCACCTGTTGTCCGACGCCGATCAATGCCCGCTCATCAGTCGTGTAATACGGCGACAGTCCGGCCGCGTCCGTGAAGTAGGCGAAGTCTGAGCGGTAGGCGGAGAGTCCGCCGTAGTGCTGCGCCCATCTCCGGCACGTCACGATGCGCTCGATCGTGAGAGGCTGCGTGCCGGGATACTCGCCGAGCGACTGCAGTTCGGCGATGGCCTGCTCATTCCCGTCCGTGAGTGCGCTGCGCATCGCGAAACCGAAGCTCTCGGCCTCGTTCTCCGGACCGGAGATCACCTGCCCGACCCCGATGTAGGCCCAGAGCAGGTCCGGCCGCCGCTCCGCCAGGGTGAGGCCGATGATCGTTCCCCAGCTGTGCCCGAGCACGCCGACCGTGCTCACCCCGAGTTCATGCCGGAGCCAGGCGATCAGTTCCTCGAGGTCTTCGACGTACCGCTCGACGCTCAGATCCATCCCGTCGTGCGCCCCCGCCGCAGACCTCCCACTGGCGCGCTGGTCGTAGTTCACGACGGTGAAGTAGTCCTCGACCGCGCGTTGCCAGATCCACGATGACGGCAGCGAAGGGAGGGCCGGGCCGCCATGGCAGACGATGAGCACAGGGTTGCGGGTATCGCGCCCTCGAATCGAGACGAACTGCTCGACGCCGCCGAGCTCGACGAAGGTCGTGCGATCGATCGCTTCGGGATTCGGGAGGCGGCAGAGATCGGCGATCACTGCGGGGCCGTTTTCGTCGGTCATGCCGTCACACTAGCGAGACGTCGGTACGGTCTTCGCTCTCGCCGCCCTCTCGCTCGCCGACGCGTTCAGAGCAGTGCGGCGACCTTCTCTGCCGTCTCCTTCGCGGAGCCGGGGTTCTGGCCCGTGACGAGATTCCCATCGACGACGGCATAGGAGACGAACGGCAGCAGCGCCTTCTCGTACAGGGCGCCGCGCTTCTTCATCTCCTCCTCCGCGTTGTACGGCACGAGCTTGTCCACACGGGCCAGCACCTCCTCCTGCCAGGCGAAGCCGGTGACCTTGCGACCGTCGACCAGGAGAGAGCCGTCCGAGAGTCGCGTGTTGAGCAGACCGCAGTAGCCATGGCAGACCGAGGACACGATCCCTCCCCGCTCCCAGATCTCTCGCGTGATCCGCTGCAGTCCTTCACTCTCCGGGAAGTCGTACATCACCGCGTGACCCCCGGTGAAGAAGATCCCGTCGTAGTCGGCGGAATCGACGTGGTCGGGCCGCAGAGTGGTCTCCAGCAACGCCATGCGTGCGGGGTCGGCGCGCCATGCCTTCGCTGTCTTGTCGTAGCTGGGGAACTTCAGCGACCGGGGCTCCAGCGGCGAGGGCCCGCCAGCCGGACTGACGATCCGCTGCTCGAAACCTCGCTCCTCGAAAACCTCCCATGCGTGGGTGAGTTCCGACAACCAGAGCCCGGTGGGGTGGTCGGGGTCGTCGTAGTGTCCGACGTTGGTGACGACGTGCAGGATGCGTCTGGTCATGCGAGCCTCCCGGGGATCGAATCGGCCGCCGATGGCGGGGCCGCATGGGTGGAGATCGCGAAGATCGCCGCAACGGACGACCGCACCCGCTCAGCCACCGCTTCGGCGGGTTCGGGACGGAACTTGCCGTCGAGGTGCAGGAAGGCGAGGCCGTGGGCCATGCTCCACAGCGCCGTGGACAGGCTCGGCACGTCAGCCCCGGAGAACAGCTCTTCGATCG
This sequence comes from Microbacterium sp. UBA3486, assembly GCF_002377845.1. Classification (NCBI taxonomy): domain Bacteria; kingdom Bacillati; phylum Actinomycetota; class Actinomycetes; order Micrococcales; family Microbacteriaceae; genus Microbacterium; species Microbacterium sp. UBA3486. The sequence goes on along the minus strand of NZ_DFQP01000086.1, from coordinate 17,031 downwards.
CGTCGTTCAACACGGCGTGCAACCCATGGGACGCCCGCACACGGTCGCTGTCGGATTCGTCGCATTCGTTGCCGAACATCAGCCGGAAGACCGCGGGACGACGCAAGGCGAAGGTCACATAGGCGATTCCGAGCTGCGCGATGACGACGGGCGCCGGCGAGGCGGCGGGGACTCGCTCCAGAGCGGCGGCGAGGTCGGCCTGCAGGTCCTTGAAGCCTTCGACCGCGACGGCGGAGTCCAAGGCCTCCCGGTCGGCGAAGTGCCGATACGGGGCGGCCGGCGAGACCCCCGCCCGACGCGCGACGGCGCGAAGCGAAAACGGCTCCCCGGCCTCGAGAGCCTGTATCGCCGCATCCAGAAGAGCTGCACGGAGATCGCCGTGATGGTAGGTCTTCTCAGAAGTTGACACCGACAACATCCCCTCGTACGATCATGTAAGCAGTGTAAACATACCGTGTCGGATACCGCAATCGAAACGACGCAATCGAAAGTCGAGTCGAGGAATGCAGACCATACTGGGCGCGAACGGACAGATCGCCGTGGAACTCGCACGCGAGCTGAACCGGAACCACACGTCCGACCTCAGACTCGTCAGCCGCAACCCCCGCAAGGTCAACGCCACCGACACCCTCGTACGAGCCGATCTTCTCGACGCCGTACAGACCGCCGCCGCGGTCGACGGCAGCGACGTCGTCTACTTCACCGCCGGCCTGCCCGCAGACACCGAGCTGTGGGAACGGCAGTTCCCGACGATGGTGAGGAACGCCCTCGACGCGGCCCGCGCCGCCGGCGCGAGTTTCGCCTACTTCGACAACACCTACATGTACCCGCAGGATGACCGGCTGCAGACCGAGGACACGCCCTTCGAACCGGTCGGCCCGAAGGGCAGGGTGCGTGCAGCGATGGCGTCGATGGTGCTCGACGAGATGGCGCGCGGCGACATCCCCGTGCTGATCGCCCGCGCGCCGGAGTTCTACGGCCCCGGGCGGACGCAGAGCTTCACGAACGCGCTCGTCATCGACAGGATCAAGAGCGGCAAACGTCCGCTCGTACCGGTGCGCGACGACCGGCAGCGCACTCTGATCTGGACGCCGGACGCGAGTCGTGCCCTCGCGACGCTGGGCAACGCCGCCGATACCTTTCACCAGACGTGGCACCTCCCCACAGACTCCGACCGTCCGACCTATCGGCAGTTCGTCGCCATGGCAGAGTCCGCCTTCGGTCGACCAGCCGGGTCCGGGTACACCGTCGTCCCGAAGTGGGCGCTGAGCACGGCCGGTCTCGCGTCTCGCCAGGCGCGTGAGATCAGAGAGCTCCTGCCGCGGTACGAGCACGACAACAGGTTCGACTCATCGAAGTTCGTCGGGCGATTCCCGGAGTTCGAGGTCACGAGCTACCGTCGCGGCGTCGACATCATCCGCGAAGAAGCGGTCGCGTCGAGCTTCTGACGGGGCGACGCTTACCGCCCGCGCGTCGGTGTCACGGGCTCGTGGACGTCCCTACGCGTTCGACCGCGACTCATCCCGGAACTCGATCGCGCTCACCACGGTGAGTCCGTCATCACGATTCACCGATCCGAGAGCGATTCATCTCCGCGGTCAACCCCCTGACGTTCCCCCTCCGTCAGGAGTAGCTTCGCGAGACCGAACGAAGGAGACGGATATGAGCGACCCGAAGAACACGCAGGGCGCACCGGGCCCCGACGAAGAAGCTGACACCGCATCGGGCGGCGCTCCCGACGACGGGCCCGACACCGAAGAGGTGCTCGAGGCGGAGACGACCGACGAGAACGGGAAGCCGCTCGAGAACCCGTCCGGGGGGTGACCGATCGGGCCGGAGCCGCCTCCTCGCCGGAGCCTCAGACCCTTGCGGGCACGAGCTCGTCGCGAAGGATGGCGGCTCCCGCGCTGAGTGCTCGGAGCTTGCCACGCGCGACGTCACGCGACACCGGAGCCATGCCGCAGTTCGTGCTCGGGATGAGCTTGTCGGCGTCGACGAATCGGAGGGCGTTGCGGAGGGTGTCGGCGACCTCGTCCGGGGTCTCGATGGTCGGGCTGGCCACGTCGATGGCCCCGAGCATGACGTTCTTTCCGCGAATGAGCTCGATGAGGTCCAGAGGAACGTGCGAGTGGTGGCTCTCCAGTGAGACGGTGTCGATGATCGAGCGTTGCAGAAGCGGGAAGGACTTCTCGTACTGCCGCCATTCCGCGCCGAGGGTCGCCTTCCAGTCGGTGTTCGCCTTGATCCCGTATCCGTAGCAGATGTGCACCACGGTCTCCGCGCGCAGTCCTTCCGCCGCTCGCTCGAGCACCGCCACGCCCCAGTCCTGCACATCGTCGAAGAAGACGTTGAACGCCGGCTCGTCGAACTGGATGATGTCGACCCCGGCTGCTTCGAGCTCCTTCGCCTCCTGGTTGAGGATGGTCGCGAACTCCCACGCCAGCTTCTCTCGGCTCTTGTAGTGACGATCGTAGAGAGTGTCGATCATCGTCATCGGGCCGGGCAGCGCCCACTTGATCGGCTGATCGGTCTGCTGACGCAGGAACTTCGCATCCTCCACGAACACGGACTTCTCGCGGCTCACGGCCCCGACCACCGTCGGCACGCTGGCGTCATACCGGTCGCGGATCCGCACGGTCTCGCGCTGGTCGAAGTCGACGCCGGTGAGGTGCTCGATGAACGTGGTGACGAAGTGCTGCCGGGTCTGCTCCCCGTCGCTGATGATGTCGATGCCGGCCTCGCGCTGCTCTTGGACGGCGATGCGCAGAGCATCCTGCGTACCCTCGATCAAGGCGTCGCCCTGCAGTTTCCACGGAGACCAGAGCGTCTCCGGCTCGGCCAGCCAGGAGGGCTTCGGCAGACTGCCGACGATCGAGGTGGGGAGCAGCTCGCGCACGATCGACGATCTCTGGTTCGTCATCCGACGGCCACCAGGGATGCGGCGGAGGTGCCGGCGGCCCACTGCTCAAGCAGCTCACCGTGCGGGGTCATGAGGTGCGCATCGGCGTACTGCCCCTGCTCGGCCGCGAGCCGGCTGCGCTCCTCGCGGTCGTAGGCGATCTTGGTCACCGAGTAGTCCTGCTGTTCCAGAGTCGGCCGGTAGATGCTCGCGGCCTCGGAGTTCGCATTGTAGATCTCCGGACGGTAGATCTTCTGGAACGTCTCCATCGTGCTGATCGTGCCGATGAGCTGGAGGTTGGTGTAGTCGCTCAGCAGGTCCCCGCGGAAGTAGAAGGCCAGCGGGGCCACGCTGCCTCGCGGCATGAAGTACCGGACCGAGAGGCCCATCTTGCCGAAGTACTCGTCGGTCAGCGAGCCGTCCTTCTGCTCGTACTCGACACCGAGGATGGGGTGGTGGTTCTCGGTGCGGCGGTACGTCTTGCTCGTCGAGACGCTGATGCAGATGACGGGCGACAGCGAGAAGCGCTCCCGGTAGGCCTCGGAATCGAGGAAGTGCTGGAAGAGCTTGCCGTGCAGGTCGCCGAAGTCGTCGGGGACGGCGAAACCACCCGCGGCCTCGCTGGCCGCCGGCAACCGCACGCTGAAGTCGAAGTCGCGGATGTACGACGAGAAGTTGTTGCCCACGATCCCCTGGGTGCGCGTGCCCGTCAACCGGTCGACGATGGTCACCTCCAGCACCTCGAGAAGAGGGAACTCCCGATCCTCCCCCTCCGTGGCGAACTGGATCGCGACCGAGACGATCTCGAGTTCGAGGGTGTAGCGGTCACGGCTCGGGTTGTCCCAGTGCGCCAGATCGTTGAACCGCCGGTCGATCATCGTCAGGGCATTGCGGAGGTTCTGCTGACGGTGCTCGCCGCGCGCCAGATTGGCGAAGTTCGTGGTGATGCGGGAGTCGTCGGAGGGCGAGTAATCCTCGTCGAAACGGGTCGTCGTGATGCGGAACGTGAATTCGGATGCCATGAGCGGCCAATCGGTGGGATGATCGGCCGGGCTCGGCCTCGATCGGGGGTTTCTCCATGATGACGAGTGCGGGCGCCCATCGGGTAATGCGCGCGAACTATGCCGTGACATAGGCTGAATCTATGGCCAAGCGTTCGAGCGGCATCACCCTGCAACAGCTCACCTACTACATCGAGGTCGCTGCGGAGGGATCGATCAGCGCCGCCGCCGACCTGCTCTACGTCGCCCAGCCCACCATGTCGGCGGCGATGAAGGATCTGGAGAGCAGGGTGGGGCGCGTGCTCCTCCTCCGCTCCGCCCGCGGCGTGACGCTCACGACCGACGGTGTGGAGTTCCTCGGGTACGCCCGGCAGGTCGTCGAGCAGGTCGCGCTCCTCGAACAGCGCTACCTCGGTCGTCCGCCGTCGCGACGCCTGCTCGGAGTGTCGACCCAGCACTACTCGTTCGCTGTCGACGCGTTGGTGCGGATGGTGAAGGCGACCTCGGCTGCCGAGTACGAGTTCTCTCTGCGGGAGACGCGGACGTGGGACATCATCGAAGACGTCCGCACGCTCCGCAGCGAGCTGGGGATCCTCTACCGGAACGACTTCAACCGCAACGTGATCGACAAGCTGCTCCGCGACTCCGGGCTCGCCTTCCACCCGCTCTTCGTCGCACAGCCGCACATCTTCATCTCCCGCAAGAACCCCCTTGCCACCCGAGATCGCGTGACCCTCGACGATCTCGCCGACGTGCCGAGGCTCACCTTCGACCAGGGCGCGAACAACTCCTTCTATTTCGCCGAGGAGATCCTCTCCACCCTCTCCAGCCCCCAGGACATCCGCGTCTCCGACCGCGCGACCATCTTCAACCTGATGATCGGCCTCGACGGCTACACCATCTCGACGGGCATCATCAGCGACGACCTCGACCCCGAGATCATCGCCATCCCGCTCGACGTCGACGAGAACATCGAGATCGGCTGGATCGGGCACGCGGCCATCCCGCTCACCGAGCAGGCACAGCGCTACCTCGCCGAACTGCGCACGGTGGTCTCCGAGTTCGGGGTGGACTTGCTCGGCTGAGGTCCCTCACACCGACCATCAGATCGTTCCAACGCATCCACCCAGTCGCGAGGACTCGCGCACTCTAGCGCTAACCCCTTCGAGCCAGCACCGACGCACCACCAGGATGAGCATCCACAAGGTGGCCCGCGATCTGAACGCTTCACTCGGCCCGACCATGGTCGCCGCGCTTGCTGGGTCGAAGGATCGCAAGCTGCCGTTCCGCTGGGCGAAAGACGACGGCCCAGAACCTCGTGCAGACGCCGCGCGGAGGCTAACCTTCGCGCACCGACAGTGGGCGATACTGGTAGCGTCCGACGGAGAACAGGTCGCTCGACAGTGGTTTGTCGGCGGAAATCCACTACTTCACGAGGACACTCCAATCACCGCGATCCGCGAAGACCGGCACAGCGCAGTAGCGGACGCCGTCCGGTCCTTCATTTCCTGGGGTCTCGACGAGTGAGACGACCCGATACTCTCGCGCGTCACAAGTAGAGTCACTGGCATGATCAGTGCGCCCGCGCTGGAGGAACTGACCGCGGCCGCCGTCGCCGCGCTCACCGGAGAGCGCTGGGCGATCACGGATGCCGTGCGTCATGTTCCTGCCCGTCCGGGCCTGTACGCCATCTACGGCGATGATCAGGCGTGGCGGGACCTCCAGCAAGAGCCTGCGCCAGACGCACCGCTCTACATCGGCAAGGCCGAGAAGAGCCTGGTCTCCCGTGACCTGAACGGCCACTTCGCTACGAACCCGAGGTCCGCCCCGCGCACCGGTGGATCGACCGTCCGGCGTTCGTTCGCCGCTCTCCTGCGGGAGCCGCTCGATCTGCATGCCGTGCCGCGCAACCTCGTCCGTCCCGAGCGCTTCCCCAACTACGCCCTCGCGGACGGCGGTGACGCCAGGCTCAACGAATGGATGCATGCGCGGCTGACTCTCGCAGTGTGGCCGGCGCCGGCGGACATGCCCGTGCCGCTGAAAGAGGTCGAGACCGCGGTGATCGTGCGCTTCACGCCGCCGATCAACCTGGACAGGAACCCCGGCAAGCTCGCTCGGCTCTCTGCCGCTCGAGCGGAGATGGCCGCCGAAGCATCGCGCTGGTGACCCGAGGCCTGAGCGTCATGGACTTGAAGATCACCAGCACGCCGCGCGCGACGCATGTGTGGGCACCATCAGTCCAGCAGGCATCCGAGCTGCGACGCGAACTGACGGAGTATGGCTTCCTCGTGCGCGACGCCGACCCCTGGGATCTCGACGAGACAGGCCTCATCCCCGAGGGCCAGCAGGACGAGTTCGATCCCACGCGCATCTTCGACGTCGCGATCGGAGCAGACGCGAATGCGACCCTGCAGGCGCTGGTCGACTCCGGCCACAGGCTCGTCTGGCATCGCTGGCAGACGAGGTTGGCCCGGAAAGTCTGGGGCGTCAGCGTGGCGATCCCGTCGATGCAGGAGAGGCTCGCGCCCGCGATCGACAGAGCCGAGCACTTCGGCCTGAAAATCCGTGGCAGTCGAGAACTCGGCCTGCGCATGACGCGCGAGACCTACGCCCGGATCAACAAGCGCTCATCTCTCACCCCCTGGTTCCGAGAGGAAGACCCTGAGCTCTGGGACGTTCTCGACGAGCGGTACGAAGACGCACAGCACCGCGTCTACACCGACGAATGGTGTGCGGCGCTCCACGCCTATGCACTGGAGAACTTCGACCTCAACATGGCCCACTTCGCCTCGCTCGATCGCGCCGAGTTCGAACAAGCCGTGCAGCTTGCGGTCAAGAGCCAGCGCGGCATGGTCGAGGTCACCGACCTCACTCAGTGGGACGGCGTCCGAGGGCTCTACGTCATGGCACTCGACGAGTACCGCCAGGCCTATGTCGGCGCCACCGATCACCCGGGCGGCATCACGGCGCGCATCAAGCAGCACTGGGCCGGGACGAAGTCGCTCGACCGATTGGTCTGGGGTGATCCCGAGAACTCGATCATCTCGATCGACAGCTTCAGCGCCCTCGACACCACCCGCATCTTCGCCGCCAAGACCGCGAGATCGTTCGACGGAGAGAACCCCCTGCTCGACCGGTTCCCGCAGAAGTTCATGCTGAACCGGATCATCGGTGGCAGAGATGCCGTGAAGCTCGCCGGTCTCGTCGGCGTCGACAAGATCATGAAGCGCCGCGACTGACCCTTCTGTTGTGCAGACCGATCGCGACGAGTGCGGCGACAGGGCCAGCGAGCAGTACCATCGCGGTCCAGTGCCACCCAGCGGTACGCATCAGCACGGCACCTAAGACGATTAGGCCGGCACCCAGTGCCCGCAGCTGGACCGACCCGCGCGGCGACACCTTCGGGCGTCTCCCCATCGGGATCTGTTCTGTGGGGTTAGCTCGCAGGCTCTCTCCCAGAGCGACGTGGAAGACGACGATCCCGAAGACAGCGGCGACCAGACCAACGATGAACATGCCCTCGACGGCAGCAAGGAACATCTCGTCACGAGTGTCTGCGACCATGAGCTGGTCGGCTGGCAGGCCGCCAAGACGAGACGCCACAGCGTCCGCCAGCCTGTCGGAGCATTTCGAGAGACCGCCCCTTTGCGACCTCTCACTCCCCGAACGACCCTAGCCTCGTAGAGCCGCCGGGGCTACCACGATCGACGGTCATCCAGTCTCGAACGTGATGCCCGTGCCCTTCAGATCGCACGTGTTAGCGCGGCTTCGCAAGCATTAGCATCGTCAGTTCTTCGAGGGCGCGCTCCCCTCGTGGAGCGTCTCGAATGATCAAGGCGGCCTGTAGGCCCGCTCCCACGGCCCCTTCGATATCGATGCGCGGGTTGTCTCCCACGTAGAGCACGCACCCAGCGGAGACACCCAGTCGTTCGCACGACATCGTAAACGCCTCGGGCGCAGGCTTCGCATAGCCGATCTCCTCCGAGACCACCACGAGATCAACTGCCGCGCCAAGGCCCGTGTGGTCGAGCTTGCGGCGTTGCATCAGAGATGCGCCGTTGGTGAGGATCCCGACGCGGAAGCGCTCGCGGAGTCGCCGGACGCAATCGAGAGTGTCGCTGTAGAGCTCCCAGCTGTCCTCGTAACAGGTCAGGTAAGCGGCGTATTTCTTCGCAAGGTCGTCCGGCTCGCTGACTGGTCGGTCAGGGACAGCTCGGGAGAGGAAGTTCCCCATCCTGAGCGACCTCGTCTCTTCCATGGTCACTCCACGGTGTGGTGCTGGCGGGAAGCGATCCTCGGCTTCCCGCCAGAGCTTCCGGTTCCGCTCGTTCGGGTCGATGTGCTCCTCGGTCGCCCACTGTACGAAGGCGCGGTCGGCCGCCCCTGAGTGGTTCAGAAGGGTGTCATCGAGATCGAAGAGCACCCCGTCGACCTGGTCCACCATCAGCGCGCCAGCAGGGGCAGCACGTCGTGGGTGAGCTCTGATTTCTGTTCGTCTGTCAGCGCGCGCAGGGGTGCTCGCACGTGGTCTGACTCGATGACGCCCTGAAGGGCGAGGATTTGCTTGAACTTGGCGATGAACCCGCCTTTGGGGATCGAGAGATACATCGTGACCGGGGAGAGCCGCGTTGCGATCTCGTATGCGGCATCTACGTGGCCATTCTCGAAGGCGTCGTGGAGCGCAGCGATCTCACGCGGGAGGATGTTGCCGATCGCTGTGGCAGAGCCTCGTCCGCCCGCGCGGAGTCCCTGGAACAGCATCATGTCCTCTCCGACGATCGTCGTCACCGCCGGTGCGGCATCGCGGTAAGCCTCAAAGAGTGCAGGGTCGGCGGTCGCGATCTTCGCGTACCTGATGTTGGGTGCCGTGTCGTGTGCTCGACGAAGAACCTCCGGGTCGAGACGAATCCCGTTGGACCCGTCATACAACATCACGTCCAACTCGGTGGATGCCGCCACAGCCGTATAGTGGGCGAGCTGCGCTGCGGCGCTGGTGTCGAAGTAGATGGGTGGGATGACCATGATGCAGTCCGCACCCGCAGACTCGGCCGCTGCGCTCAGCTCAATCGACTCTGCCGCACCGTCGCTTCCGACGCCAACAGTGACCGGCACACGCTGATCGACGTAGGCGACGCCGCTGCGAATGACGCGGAGTCGCTCCTCGTGCGTCAGGCCGAAGAACTCCCCCGTGGAGCCGAGGAGGATGATGCCGCGCGCTCCACCATCGATGACATGGTTGATGAGCCGTTCGAGCGAGCGATCGTCGAGCGTTCCATCCGCACGGAAGGGGGTGACGAGGAGGGTGTTGGCGCCGGTGAGGTCGAGCGTCATGACATGGCCTTTCGGTCGGTTCGGATCATCGGGAGGAAGAGGAGGCTGGCGAGGGCAGCGACAGCCATCGAGAGCAGCGCGGTGGTGAAGCTGGCGCCGACCTGTAACCCAGCAACGAAGGTCAGGACTGCCGTGCCGAGTCCCATGGCCAACGAGGCGTACAGTCCCTGCGCCGCAGACTGGTCCTCGATCGCGACGCGATCACGGACGTACATGGTGAAGGCGATATGCGTCGTCGCGTAGGAACCCGCATGGAGTACCTGCGAGAGGGCGAAGACGAGCCAGTTCCCCGCGAAGGCGAGGAGGACCCACCGCACTGCGGCGACGATCGCGCCGAGGGCGAAGAGCGTTCGATACCCGAAGCCCTCGAAACGACGACGTGCAAGCGAGAACAAGATGAACTCGCTCAACGGCGCGAGCACGAGGAGGAATGGCACCATCAAGGGCGTCGTGATCTCCCCCGCGCGGATGGCTCCGAAGCTGTAATAGGCCGCATGTGAGCCCTGCACGAGGATCGCTATCGCAAGACATGCGAGGAACGCCCGATCGTGGAACAGGTTGGCGAACCCTCGGGTGCCGGATCCCCGCACCGAAAGAGCCTCAGCCTCGCGGGGGTGGATGATGCCGATGACCGCTGCCAGCAGGCATGATCCGATCAGGGCATAGACGAGTACTTCTGGGCCCAGTGCGGAGCTCAGCCACCCCGCGATCAGCGTGCCGACCATGAAACCGGCGGAGCCCAGTGCGCGCGTCGGCCCGTACGGAAGTAACTGTTGCCGGGCAGCGACGGTGGCGACTGTCTCGTTCAGCGGCAGCATGATCGGGTAGATCAGCCCGAAGACGATCGACACCGCGAGCAGCATCGGGAACCCGACGACGAAGAGGTAGGGAATCGCGGCCGCAGTGATCACCCACGGGACGATCCTGCTCAGTCGCAGCAGAGTCGCATGGCGATTGAGCGCCGGGTAGATCACCGCGACGGTCAGCGTGCGCGCCATCAACGAGCAGGCGACCGCCGTGCCGATCTCGGAAAGGGAGAAGCCACGTTCGGCAAGCCAGAGCCCCCAATACGACTGGAAGACCGCCCAGCTGACGTAGAAGGTCAAGAACCGAACCGATACCCATGCGCGAATGCTCAGCGTCATACGACAAGCCCCTCCAGTCGCTCGACGAGGTCGTCATTCCTCGAGCGGTCGGGGTACAACGTATCGAGATCGAGAGGTTCCTCGCCGGCGCGAATGAATTGTCCAGTACGGGATTGGGGTGTGAGGAGCTGATCGACACAGGTGTCGATTCCGAGCTCGAGCGAACCAATCGGCTCAGTGCCACTCTCGAGCACGATCTTCGTCGGCAACCGCGTACCGGGATGGATCGCGTTCACGGCGATACCCCGCGCCGCCCATTGCCGGGCGTAGACCTCCGTGAGGACAAGCACAAGAGCCTTCGACTGCCGATACGAACGCTCCCGCGTCCACTCAGCGGTCAGTTGGAGGTCTCCGTCTTCGACGAGTTCCTGATTCGTCGATGCCAGGTTGACGACCTGCCCACCTCTCGAAAGCAGGTGGCCGAGACCGTGCACCATCGTCAAAGGTGCCAGAACGTTGACCGCGAGCCGCGATTCGAAACCGTCGGTCGTCTCCTCGCGAACGGCGTCTGGTGGTCCGTAACCGAGGGCTGCGTTGTTGACCAGTGCGTCGAGCCGCCCAGTGGCGCTCTGTACCTGCCCGATCAGGTCCTCAACTCCCACGCGAGAGTCCAGGTCGGCTGTCACGATGTTGGCGCCGGCGTCTGCGAGCTCGCGACCTTGCTCCTCGCGCCGGACATGGGCGAGAACGGTCCATCCGTCCGCCATCAACGCTCTGCACATGCCGCCTCCGAGGCCGCCGGCCGCGCCCGTGATGAGCGCGACCGGCCTGCCGAAGGTCACAGCGGTGCGTCGACGAGGTCCGACAACCTCAGCACGTGTTCGTCGTCCACATCTCGAGCCAGCCGGGCGCCAAGAACCTCGTCGAGGGCAGCTGGGCGGATGCCCGGGCGACCTGAGGTCTTCGCGGCGAGCATGTCGTGCTCGACGATGGTTCCTGCGGAGTGGCTGCCCTGGATGACGAGGGTCTTGGACATCTTCGCCAGCGCCGGAGCCTCCTCGGGAATCTGTCGCTTCACAGGGGAACCGAGCGCGGCACGCGCTGTGGCGAGATCCTCGACCATCGCTGCCATCTCCGCCGGTGTCTGCGAGAAATGGTGGTCACTCCCCGGTGCGCCCTTGTCGAGGGTGAAGTGGCGCTCGACGATCCGCGCCCCCAACGCATACGCCGCCACCGGCACGGTTGCCAGCACATCATGGCCGGAATAGCCGATCACCGTGTCCGGGAACAGCCGGCGGTAGGTGTCGATCACCTGCAGGTTGAGCTGCTCCGCCTGCGCGGGATACGTCGCCGTGCACTGGAGCAAAGCGAATCGCGCACCCACCCCATCGAGCACGCCGACGGCAGTCACGACATCGGACAGGTTCGCACCACCCGAACTCACGATCACCGGGATGCCGGTGCGGCCAGCCGCCTCCAGCAGCGGGGAATTGGTCAGGTCGCCGGATGCGATCTTGATCGCAGGCAGTCCCAACCGCACGATGAAATCGAGACTCGGATTGTCGAAGGCGGTCGTGAAGAAGTCGATGTCGAGGTCTGCTGCGAATGCGGCGAGTTCCCGGTACTCGCTCTCGCCGAACTCCAACGCCTCACGGTGCTCGCCGTACGTCGCACCGTGGCTGTTGCGCCCGCTGTACGGCTTCTCGAGCATCTCCTTCGTGAAGAGCTGACGGTTGTCCCGCTTCTGTAGCTTCACCGCGGATGCGCCGGCCTCAGCTGCCGCCGTGAACAACTTCTTCGCCGCCTCGAGGTCCCCACCGTGGTTGTGCCCGATTTCAGCAATGACATACGCCGCTGAGCGATCCGAGATCTCGGTGGATCCGATAGTCAATTCCCGCACTTTTCCTCCAATGGTCGAAGAGTGAGTTTCCGTAGAACGCCCGGCCGACTCTATGTCGGGCTCGTCACTCATCGTCAGGGATTTCAGGCCCGAAAGCGCATCCATGGCCCTGGGACTATCGATCAAGCGAAGGTCTTGATCCGTCTCTCATTGGAGACCACCATGCAGCCCATTCGGGAGCTTTCATTCGAGCGACTTCTGCTCACCTCGGTACGGACGCCCGAAGCATCCACCCAGCGGAAGTAGGCCCAGATTCCAGCTGCCCATCGATCTGTTCGAGGCGCTGCCGCGCTCTCCTGAGACCCCGCCCGCCCGGTGCGGGATTCGCGCTACTCGCGGACGAGGAGCCGGCGTTCTCCACGATCAACTCCACGCGGTCGTTTCCGTCGTGGATCTCGATGCTTGCCGTCTTGGACTTCGGGGAGTGCTTGATGATGTTCATGACCGCTTCGATCGCGGTCTCAATGAGGACCTGCTCGGCCGCCGGCGCCACCTCCAGCGGCGCACTGGGTACGGCGATTTTCGTCTGGACCCCAGCGTCGCGCAAGAGATCGCCGAGCGAGTTGACTGCTTCGACCGCGCTGCCGTCGTACCGGCTTGAGCGGGTCTCTGGCCCTTCCGTCGCGGTGTCGCGCATCAGGGAGAGCAGCGAGTGGATGCTGTGGAGCGCCTGCTCGGCCGATTCCTCGATCGTTGTGAGCGAGACCTCTCGCGCAGCCTGGTCCGGCTGTCGAGGTAGCGCCCGCGCGTGGAACAGGATGAGCGTGAGGTCATGCGCGATCCCGTCGTGAAGCTCGTCGGCGATCTGCTCCTGGTCCTCCCGTGCGATCGCCGCAAGGTTCTGGGCCACTCGAGCACGTTCAGCGACGAGGACTGTTTCTCGGGCAGCCACCAGCCGGAACGCAACCCCGACGAGGAAGGCGATCGCCGCGATGCCCACTATGCCGAACACTCCGCCCGTCGCCAGGGTCGAGGTGTCCACTGCGATGAATGTCGTCAGCAAGCCCAGCAGCACGACGTGCGCCACGATGACCCACGGCGCGCAGGTCACAGCCACCAGGCTGAGCGCGATTGCGAGCTCAAGCAGGTCGCCGCCGCTCTCTGTGAAGACGACACCGACGCTGCTGATGAGCATGACGATGAACGCTGCAGTCATCGGGTGCCACGCGAACGCTGCGAGCCCCGCGTAGAACGCGACGGCGAGAAGGTCGTACCGCGTGAACTTCCCGCCTGCCACGATGAAACCGATGGCGACCAGAAACAGCACACCTACGACCAGGACGAGAACGAGTCGCGCAACGGGATGAAGAGAGCGCTGCTCCCAGAATCGTGGAGAGCGCAGCATCCTCGCGATGGAAGTCCGTGCAGCCAGAGTAGATTCCCGATTCGTGCTGGAAGCCAGACGGCCTTCAGGCACAGATACCCATGATCTGGCAGAGCCAGTCGCCCAGGTCGTAGGTCGTGGCGTCCATGACACGCACGAGTGTTTCGATGCCGTAGTTGTTGACGAGTCCCACGCTGGTCTCCTTCGCTCAAGTGCTTCATCGGCCTGACCTCGCGGAGGTCGCCGGCACCATGGATGCTTGCTTCAACCCTACGAGTCCTCGGGTCACGGAATCATGGCCCCAGGGCTAGAGATCGGCCAACGGCCCCGCGATACCGTGATGACGTGAGTGCAACCGTGCGCGTAGTGGTCGTCGACGACGATCCCCTGGTGAGGCACGCCCTTCGCGCATTCATCGATGATGATGATCGAGTCACGCTCGTGGGCGAAGCGACGGACGGCTCCGAAGCGGTCGTGGCCTGCAAGACAGGCAACCCCGACGTCGTCCTCATGGACATTCGGATGCGCGAGCTCAGTGGGGTCGAAGCGACCCGACTTGTCTTGGGGTGGAATCCTCGATGCCGAGTGGTGGCCCTGACGACCTTCACCACCGAATGGCGCGCCCTCGAAGTGCTGCGAGCCGGAGCCTGCGGCTACCTCGTGAAGAACTCCACCCCCGAACAGATCATCGACGCCATCATCGCCGCCCACGCCGGCGACCGCGTTGTCTCCCCCGAAGTCCAGGAGCGGTTCGTCCGAGCGGCCATCGAAGCCAGCGACGGTAGCGCCATCGACTCCCCCGCGCTCAGCGACCGGGAACGTCAGGTGATCGAGCTGATCGCGAAGGGGCTCTCGAACGCCGAAATCGCTGACGAGCTTCACTACGCCGAAGGCACCGTGAAGGCCGACATTCGGCACATCAACCAGCTGTGGGGCGTGGAGAACCGTCTCCAGGTCGTGCTCCGCGCTACCGAGCTGGGCGTCATCAGCCTCTGATCTGAAGTCGTAGCCCTGGGGCTACGAAGCGGTCGAATGTCTAGAGGCGTCACCGCGGCGACAGCAACGATGTACGCGGGCGCCGCCGTCGGTGAGGGCCTGGTCGCCGATGATGCGGCCCGATCAGAAAGACGACGATGCCGCAGACATTCGCGCAGCGCGTGACACTCATCCTTCCTCTCGTGGGCGTCGCCCTCCTCCTCGCCGCGATGATCCTCCCCTTCCAGTCGGCGGTCTTCATCTGGGGGCTCGCGATGGTCAGCTTCCTCGCGGCTCTGGCTTGCGCGATCCTCGCTCTCCGCGAAGACCCAGCGGCTCGACCCTCGCCGGCTGCATCTGTCTCGATCTCGGACGACTTCACGAAAAGAATGAGATGAAGAAACAAGGCAAGATCATCACAGCGGCTGGAGCAGCTGCGCTACTCGCGGTATCGCTGGCGATGCCACTGGCTGCGAACGCCTCGACCAACGAGTCCTCAAGTGGGCGCGGCACGGACGTGGCGTCAACGGCCACGGCCGAGAGCACCGTCGAAGTGACGCGCGTCACGGTCCCCTTCAGCGCGACGCAGAGTGCTGCCGACGCCGTGAAGACGAAGGAGATCGACGGTCATCCCGTTGTTGCCTGGCGGTTCGAGAACCCTGAGATCATCGGAGAGCTGAGCGCGAACCCTCAGACATCGGTCGACGACTTCCTGCGCAACTTCGATCAGAGCTACGGCACCCAGCCGCAGTTCGTCGCGGCCATCATCGAGGTGCCAGCAGACCAGGCTGAAGCGCGCTACGCCGCCAAGCGCAGCGCGGAGCTCGAGATCGAAAGCACCGGTCCCGATTTTGTGGCGGATCCCGTTGACCCGGCACGCATCGACGCGTTGTTGGACGAACGGCGTGCCAACGTCGGCACCGAGAAGTCCGACATGGGGATCCAGTCGCTGCCACCCCAGGCGAAGAACTGGTTCCCGGAGTACGCCGACATCATCATCCAGCGAGAAGACCCGCTGCGCATCTTGTTCGACCAGTACTACACCTGGAACGGCACGGACTCGAAGACCTCCAACCTGTCCGCAGATGACGGGTTCGAGATGGAAGTGAACATCACCACCGCCAATCCCGCATATCAGGCAGGATCCCGCGGCCTGGCCGCATGCCCCGCCGGCTACAAGGACCAGCCTTTCGCCAAGAACTACGACTACGAGTGGTGGGCCGCCCTCGTCAACACCGGGACCGGTCTGAAAGCCATGGCCTCGGACGTGAACGCCTACGCCGACTACAACGACTTCGGGGACAACTGCAACCGGAACTCGATGGCGATCGGCTTCCGCACGCCGCAGGCGATTCCGTCGTACCCGAACGGACAGCAGGAAGTCGCCGTGCAGATCATGGCCTTCCGCGGTGCCGACACCACCGGACGCATCTCTTCCGGCCTGGTGCAGTCGGTCAACGCGACCGGATGTGTCCTTCAGCCGTGGCTGTCCCTCACGGACTGCATGGGCCTCAGCGAATCGACATCGGGCAACCGGCTCACCTTGAGTGAGCAGTCCTCCGTTGGCTGGACCGCCCCGCCGAAGTGCTGGTCGTCGCTTGACTACGGCTTCGGGCTCGTGTCGAGCTACTGCTAGTAACGTCGAGCCACATGACCAATCAGCAACCTGAGCGGAGCTCCCGGACCACGACGTCCGGGAGCTCCCTCGTGTTCTTCATCTTCGCCTGCTTGGGTGTGCTGCCCGTTCTGGCGATGCCCGTTTTCCAGTACTTCAGTGTCGGCGGGAACGCCGAGTACGCCTGCATCACCGGACCTGTGCCGCCGGACGTCGTGACTCAGGGGGCGACATCGCTGGTCGAAGGCCACAAGACGGCTTTCCCCGCCGGCAGATACTGCCAATGGGAGAGTCTCTCCGGCGGGGCGCTGACATACCAGACGGGCTGGATCACGACCATCCTGGCGTGCGTCGCCACGGCCTTCGTGATCTGGATGACCGTCCTGGCCATTCGCAACCATCGACCGCGCCGGCTCTTCGTCGCGTTGATCCCGGGGCTGTTGGTCGTGCTCTCCTGGGTCGCCGTGTTCGTGTGAGCGTCCACTTATTATGACAATATAATTTCTGCCCCGATCTCGACACCATGATGTATCGACTGGCGCGCGTCGGCGACGACGAGCGCGGCTGGGGGCGCCTCGGAGACACGCAGACGGTCTCACGCGATCTGGCCGCGCACGGAATGGGCACGCCCTGGTTTACCGTCGGCGATCTCGACATCGCGACGCATCTGGCACGGACTCTGCTGCTTGCCGAGGGCCGCACGCTGACGCAGGTCACGGCGATCCTGTGCGCGCGGTGGCGGATCCCGGTCGCGATCCTCCCCGTCACCGACGATCGGATCGTGTCGTTCCAGGAATGGTGGGTCAGGATGCGTGCGCAGGTGCCCGCCCGCGCTTTCGAGCGGGCGGCGGCCGCGCCCCCGGAGCTGTCGCCGGCGGCGCGGGCGGCCATCTCGGCGGCG
>NZ_DFQP01000078.1:0-4202 GCF_002377845.1 Microbacterium sp. UBA3486 | reverse complement strand
GAGGCGCTGTCGATGTCGGATCGGGTGGCCGTGATGAACGGCGGACGCATCGTGCAGGAGGCGTCACCCCGCGAGCTCTACGACCAGCCGGCCGACCGATTCGTGGCGAACTTCGTCGGTCGCGCGAACATGATCCCCGCCGTGGTGATCGATCGTGACGGCCCCGGCGACGCGGTGGTCGAGGCGCTCGGCACCCGGCTGCAGACGCCGGTGCCCGACGGGGTCTCGATCGGCGACGAGGTCACCCTGACATTCCGGCCCGAGACCGTGCGCTGGCATGAGACCGACATCGATCGCCCGAACGTCCTTCCCGTGCGCATCGTGCGGGTGGAGTTCCTCGGCGAGATCGTCGAGTACGAGGCCGAAGTGCTCACCGATGGCGAGCCCGTCGCCACGATCGTCGGACGCGGAGCGCCACTCGCGACACCCCCCGAGGGCGGCAGGGTCTTCCTCGAACTGGTCTCGCACGCCTGCCGCGTGCTGGGCGCCTGATCCACCCCGCACCACACCCGCAATCACACACCTGATGTCAGAGAGGACATTCAGATCATGAAGAGAACACTGGGAGCTGTCGCCATCACGGCGGTCTTCGCGCTCGCCTTGACCGGATGCAACACATCGACCGATGCCGGCGGCGGTGACAGCGCGCTCGAGGGCGACGCCGCGTCGGCCACCTGCGACGCCGTGGAAGTCGGAGCGATCACCCGCTGCGAGAACTTCTACGACGAGTACTGGCCCGAGATCGACAAGCAGCTCGACGCCCTCTACGAAGAGGCGAAGAAGGCTGACGGCGGCACTCTGGTCATCTGGGACTGGTACGAGCTGTCGCCTGACGTGATCGAGCAGTTCAACAAGCGCTTCCCCGACATCAAGGTCGAGACCAGGGGGCTGACGTACAACCTGTCGTCGGCGATCATCTCGGCGAAGGCGACCGGTTCGCGGAACACCGATGTGGTGTCCGGCTCGATCACCTCGATGGCCGCGATGTACGACGAGGGCTTCTGGGAGAAGGTCGACTGGGAGAGCTTCGGTGTTCCGAAGGAGTTCCTGACCATCGGCGCCCCCGAGCTCATGCCCGACAGCATCAACGGCACGCTCATCCAGTACAACACCGACAAGGTGACCGCGGTGCCCGAGACGCTCGACGGGCTGCTCGCCCCCGAATACAAGGACAAGGTGTCGGTCGCCGGCTACAACGCGGTGGTCTTCGCCGGATACGGCATGGCCGAGGGCGAGGACAAGATGGTCTCGCTGATCGACGAGCTCCTGTCGTCGGGCAACCTGAAGCTGCTGGAGGACCAGGGTGCTCCGCTGTCGAGCGGTGACGTGCCGATCGCGCTCAACCAGACGCTGTTCAACCCGAACCCGGCGCTGCAGGTCTCACCGTTCGAGCACGCAGGAGTCTGGGCGCAGTTCTCCGGCGTCAACTCCGACGCCAAGAACAAGCCGGGGGCCGCGCTGTGGACCCTGTGGAACGCGTTCGACCCCGACTGGATCAAGCTCCGCATGACCGACGAGCGTTTCGCCAGCACCCAGGTGCCGTTCGCCGGTCTCCCCGCCGCGACCTTCGCCGAGGCCACCGGACTCATGAAGACGAACTCCGACGCGCTGCTGCTCGGCCTCGAGAACGGCGCCGAGACCGAGACGCAGGCCACTCGTGACGACTGGCAGGCCATGATCAACGCCGCCGACAAGGCGCTGAACGGATAACGATGTTCAAGGCAGGACGGACCACGGGGCGAAAGCGTCCCACCACGATGACGATCGCGATGATCGTCTCGGGCGCGGTCATCTTCATCCTTCTCGCGGTACCACTGATCGTCCAGGTGATCACCGCATTCCGTGGTCCGTTCCTGCCCTTCGGCGTCTCGTCGGCCCAGTGGGGTGTCGAGAACTTCGTCACCCTGTGGCAGCTGCGCGAAGACTTCTGGGGCGTGCTCGGCGCGACCGGCGCCTTCGTCGGCGGCTCCACGCTGCTCACGCTCCTGATGGCTTTCGGCCTCGCCTGGGTCACGGTGCGCACGGATGCCCCGTGGCGCCGTCTGATCTCGGTGCTGGTGATCGTGCCGTACATCATCCCGCCGATCGTGAAGGCCCAGGCCTACCTGCTGATGCTGTCGCCCGAGTCGGGGGTGCTCAACCAGCTGCTGCGGCTGCTGCCGTTCGCGAGCGACGTGCCGATCGATCCCTATGCGTTCCCGACGATGATCTTCATCCAGGCGCTCACGAACGTCACGTTCCCGTACCTGATGATCGTGCCGATCCTGACGAACATGGACGGCTCGCTGGAGGAGTCGGCGCGGGTCTCGGGGGCCTCCTGGCCGCAGACGCTTCGTCGAGTGACGCTGCCGATGCTGTGGCCGGGGCTCCTCGGGGTGACGGTGCTGACCTTCATCCTCGGCCTCGGCAGTCTCGAGGTGCCGCTGCTGTTCGGCCAGGAGTCGGGACGCGACATCTTCGCCCTCAAGCTCTGGACGCTCATCAGCTCCAACGCGGGCGAACTGCCGCAGTACGGTCTGGCTGCCGCGTGGGGACTGGTGTTCCTCGTGATCACGACCGTCGCGTTCGCGATCTATCTGCGGGCCACGCGCAACGCCGAGCGCAGAGCCTCGGTGTCGGGCAAGGGCTTCCGGCCGTCGACCATGCGGATGGGGCCGTGGAAGATCCCGGTCATGCTGCTGGTCGCCGTGTTCATCCTGCTCACCGGCATCCTCCCTCTGCTCGCTCTGCTGTGGGCGGCGATCACTCCCTATCCGGTGGCGTTCTCGATCGACGCGATGCTCGGCAGCACCGACTTCGGCGCCTTCGGCACGGTGCTCGCCGACCCCGAGTTCTGGGTGTCGCTCGGACGCACGGTCATCATCGCGGGCGGCAGCGCCACGATCGCGGTGGTCTTCGCCACGGTGCTCGCCTACGGCATCGCCCGCAGCAAGAAGACCTGGTGGGTGAAGGCCATGGACCTGTTCGCCTCCTCGTCGGTCGCGATCCCCGCGACCATCGCCGGCTTCGCGATGTTCCTCACGTTCATGGTGATCAACCCGTACATCCCGATCGCGGGCACGCTGCTCGCGCTCGTGATCGCGTACTCCTACCGGGTGTCGATCGCCTACCGCTCGTCGTACAGCGCGACGCTGCAGATCAGGCCGGAGCTGGAGGAGGCGGCGCTCACCAGCGGAGCGAGTCGGTTCGAGGGATTCCGCCGCATCATCGCGCCGCTGCTGATGCCGACCGTGATGGCCGTGTGGATCCAGATGTTCATCCTCGGCACCAATGAGTTCACGCTCCCGGCGTTCCTGGCGACCCCGTCGTCGCG
Source organism: Microbacterium sp. UBA3486 (assembly GCF_002377845.1). NCBI lineage: Bacteria > Bacillati > Actinomycetota > Actinomycetes > Micrococcales > Microbacteriaceae > Microbacterium > Microbacterium sp. UBA3486. The sequence goes on along the minus strand of NZ_DFQP01000078.1, from coordinate 889 downwards.
GCCGCTGTCGATGTACATCTACGCGATGATCAACCCGCGGTCCGCACAGCTGTATGCGCCGGACCAGGGGGCCGCGATGGCGCTGATCTTCACGCTGATGGTGTTCGCGATCGGCTACGGCCTGCAGTGGGCGCTCTCTCGCCGAGCGATCGGTCGCACACGCAAGGCGGTTTCCGCGGGTCTCCCCGACCTCGCCGCCGCCTCTCCTGCTCCCGCTCCCGCCGATTCCGCGACGGTGACCCTGGCCGTGCAGCGTCACAAGCGCTGACCCCATCCGCCGAGTGCACGGCTTCCTGTNNCTTCCTGTCGAGTGCACGGCTTCCCGGCGTGAAGAAGCCGTGCGCTCGACGAGATCCCGTGCTCTCGACGGGTAACGTGCGTTCGACGGGTAACGTGCTCTTTGTCGTGTGGGGGAGAGGAGAGGGAGCGATGCGTGTACGCGCACCATCGGCCAAGGCCGGGATCGTCGTCTGGGCCCTGCTCATCCTCCCGATGATCGGGGTCGTCCTCGCCGTGATGGATCTGTTCGCCGGATATGTCTGGTCGCTGCTGGCGGTCATCGCGCTGGTGGTGTTCACCGCGCGGGTGTTCCGTGGTCCCGGAGAGAGCATGGCGCCGCGGCCGTGGTGGCGGATGACGACGACGGCTCTCTCCAGCGCGGTCCTCTCCGTGCTCTTCGCGGTTCAGGCCGTCGTCGGTCTCTTCCGAGCGGGGACCGCCCCGTTCCCGGCCGCTGTCGTTCTGGGCGCGCTGCTGACGCTTGCGGTGGCCGGGGCATATGCGCTCTCCGCGACCCGCCTCGCCCGCGTCGAGGGGCCGCACAAGGGATAGCCCCGCCCCGCTCTCTCGCTCCCACCCTCTCACTCCCGCCGAGTGCACGGCTTCCTGT
>NZ_DFQP01000056.1:0-21095 GCF_002377845.1 Microbacterium sp. UBA3486 | reverse complement strand
CCTCGGGTGCCACGGCAACCGCCGGCTCCTCCACAGCCGCCGCATCGGCGGGGGGCCAGGGCTCCCCGCCCGGTACACGCGGCAGACCGCGTCGCAGCATCCGCGTCGCCATGGCTACTTCTTCCGCGCCTCGAGGGCGGCGATCACCTGCGGCACCACCGCGAACACGTCGCCGACGATCCCGAAGTCCGCCACGTCGAAGATCGGCGCCTCGGGGTCCTTGTTGATCGCGACGATGTTCTTCGACGTCTGCATGCCGGCACGATGCTGGATGGCGCCGGATATGCCGAGGGCGACATACAGCTGCGGCGACACCGAGACACCGGTCTGGCCGACCTGATGCGACTGCGGGATGTACCCCGCGTCGACGGCGGCCCTGGAAGCACCCACCGCGGCACCGAGCGCATCGGCGAGCTCTTCGACGAGCACGAACTTCTCCTTCGAGGCGAGACCTCGACCGCCGGAGACCACACGCGTGGCTCCGCGCAGGTCGGGACGGGACGAGGCGACCTCGACCGCCTCGACCGGACCGGCCGTCGCCGCGACCGCACCGGACGGGGTGACGTCGAGCACCTCGACCGAGTGCGACGGCACGGCCTCGGCGCGCGCGTCCACCGCGCCCTGGCGCACCGTGATCACCGGAGTGCCGAACGTGGGTGCCGAATCGACGAGGTAGGCCCCGCCGTAGACCGAGTGGTGGGCGACGACACCATCGTCATCGCGTGACACTCCGACCGCGTCGACCGACAGTGCGCTCTTCGTGCGCACCGCGAATCGTCCGGCCACGTCGCGTCCGGAGATCGAGTTCGAGATCAGCACGGCGTCGGGGCGCACCTGGGCGGCGGCCGCCTGCAGGGCGTCCACGATCGGCACGGTCAATGCCGTCGGCTCACCGTCGGCGGTCAGCACCACCGATGCACCCGCCGCAGCGGCCTGATCCACCGCGGCCGGACTGCCGCCCACGATCAGCGCGACCGGCGTGCCGATCGTCGAAGCCGCGCCGATGAGCGCCGCCGTGCTGCTCGCGACGTAGCCGGAGGGGTCGACGTCGACGAGGACGAGGATCGGGTTCTCGGAGGATGTCATCTCACACCAGCCTGTTCTGCACGAGGTAGTCGACGAGCTTGTCGGCCGCGTCACCCTCATCGGTGATCTTCACGCCGGCCGCCCGCGGGGGCTTCTCCGACACAGTGGTCATGATGGTGCGCGGAGCGACGGACGGATCGGCCGAAACGTCGAGGTCGGCGAGCGCGAGCACCTCGAGCGGCTTCTTCTTGGCCGCCATGATGCCCTTGAAGTTGGGGAACCTCGCGTCGGGAAGCGCCTCGGTGATCGAGATCACGGCGGGCAGCGGCGCCGAGACCGGCTGGCTGCCGGCATCCGAGCCACGGACGCCCGAGACGCCGTCGGCGGTGATCTCGACCGACGTGAGCGCGGTGGCCTGCGCGAATCCGAGGTGTTCGGCCAACATCGCGGGAATGACGCCGCCGGAACCGTCGGTCGACAGGTTGCCCGTGATCACGAGGTCGGGGGCGCCGCGGCGGATCGCGGCGGCGAGGACCTCGGCGGTGAGACCGAGGTCGGCGCCGACGAGCTGCTCGTCGGCGATGTGCACGGCCGAGCCCGCACCGATCGCGAGCGCCCGGCGCACGGATGCGGTCGAGCCCTCCGGAGCCATCGAGACCGCCACCACCTCGGTGCCGTCGTTCTTGTCGGCGTAGCTGAGCGCCACTTCGAGCGCCCGCTCCGTGATCTCGTCGAGGACCACGTCACCCGCCGCACGATCGGCGAGGCCGGTCTCGAGATTCAGCTTGCGATCGCCATAGGTGTCCGGCACCTCTTTGACCAGGACGAAGATCTTCATCGATTGCTCCTCACGACTGCTGCAATTCTAGACCGCGATACTGAGTTCCAGCTCACCTGCGACTGAGACTCATGGATGTCCACACCGGATGCGTCGCGCGCCGTCGCCGCCCCCCGCGCTCGCGCCACTACCGTAGAGAAATGGCCCGACCCCGTCCGCTCCCCATCGATCCGCTCGCCGAGGCGAAGCGGCAGTGGCTCGCGCACGGCTGGACGGATGCCGCGGACGGCATGGCCCTGGTCACTTCGGTCATGCGGGCCCAGCAGCTGCTGCTCGCCCGTGTCGACGCGGCCCTGAAGCCCTTCGCTCTGAGCTTCGCCCGCTACGAGGTGCTGCGTCTGCTGGCTTTCAGCCGCGCCGGCAGCCTGCCCCTGTCGAGCGTGGTCGCCCGCCTCCAGGTGCACCCGACCACCGTGACGAGCACGGCGGAGCGCCTGGTGCGCGACGGTCTGGTCGCGCGTGAGCCGCACCCCCATGACGGACGCGCTGCGCTGCTCGTGCTGACGGAGTCCGGCCGGGAACTGGTCGAGCGCGCCACACAGGCTCTCAACGCCGACGTGTTCGCCGAACCCGGTCTGAGCCGCGACGACGCCGCCGAGCTCGTCGCGATCGTCGCCCGGCTGCGCAAGGACGCCGGCGACTTCGCCGATCCGCGTCCGCAGCCCGAAGCCCTCTGACATGCCCCGGTTCTCGCTCGAGACGATCATCAGCGCGCCTCCTGCCGAGGTGTTCGCCGCATCTCTCGACCCGGCACTGCACGTGAAGAGCATGGCCCGGTTCGGCGAGACCATGGTCGAGGCGCCGGCCGGCGGCGTGTTCACCGAGGGGACCACCGCGACCTGGCGGGCACGCCACTTCGGCATCCCCTTCCGCCTGCGCTCGATCGTCTTCGACATCGATCCTCCCCACGCGTTCTCGGATCGGCAGATCTCCGGTCCGTTCGCGGCATTCCTGCACGAGCACCGTTTCGAGGAGCATCCGGCCGGCACGCTCATGCACGACACCGTGACCTTCCGCTCGCCGTTCGGCCCGCTCGGCCGAATCGTCGACGCGATGTTCCTCGGCGGGTACATGCGCCGCCTCATCATGGAGCGCAACGCGATTCTCGCCGCGGAGTTCGAGGAGCCCGGGCGTACCCTTTCGGCATGAGCGAACTGCGCCTGCACACCGTCCTCACCGGCCGCGGCCCCGCTGCGGCGATCCTCCTCAGCGACGAGCAGGTGGCCTCTCTCGGCGCCGGCAAGGCGTTCCCGGTCGCCGTCACGATCGGCGGACGCACCGCCCGCCTGCGTCTGGCGCGGATGGGCAGCGAGAACATGATCGGTTTCAGCAAGGCCGTGCGCGCCGACCTCGGACTCGAGATCGACCAGGAGATCGACGCCGTGATCCGGGTGGACTCCGCCGAGCGCACGGTCGACGTTCCGGCCGAGCTCGCCGCGGCCCTGGACGCCGACCCCGCGCTGCGCACCGCCTTCGACGCCCTGTCGTACACCGCACGCAAAGAGCACGCGAGGAGCGTGGCCGAAGCGAAGCAGGAGGCGACTCGCGAACGTCGCATCACGAAGATCGTCGACGCGCTCCGCGGCTGACTGCGCCCCGATTCCGGCAGACATCTCGTCAGGCACTCGTCTCGTCACACGCTCAGCGGTTCTGGAAGTCGGGCGCCCGCTTCTCCCGGAAGGCCGACATGCCCTCCTTCTGGTCCGCGGTGTCGAACAGCGCGGCGAACGCCTGCTTCTCGTGAGCCAGCCCCTCGGCGAGGGTCGTCTCCATCGCGGTATCGAGCGCGGCCTTCGCGGCGTACACCGACGGCAGCGACTTGGAAGCGATCGTGTCGGCCAGCGTCGTCGCCTCGGCGAGGAGATCGGATGCCGGCACCACGCGCGACACGAGCCCGGAACGCTCCGCCTCCTCTGCGCCCATGAAGCGCCCGGACAGCACCAGCTCGGCCGCCTTGTAGTATCCGACCGCACGGATCAGGCGCTGCGTACCGCCCATCCCGGGGATCACTCCGAGGTTGATCTCGGGCTGCCCGAACTTGGCGTTGTCGGCCGCGAGGATGATGTCGCACATCATCGCCAGCTCGCATCCCCCGCCCAGGGCGAAGCCGGAGACCGCAGCGATCACGGGTGTGCGCACGGCCGCGAAGTCGTGCCAGACACCGAAGTGATCGGTCTCCAGCATCTGCGCCGCGGACATGCCCTCCATCTCCTTGATGTCTGCACCGGCGGCGAAGGCCTTCTCGGAGCCGGTGACGACGATCGCACCGACGCCCTCGTCCGCATCGAAGGCGAGCGCCGCTGCGGTGACCTCCTCCGCGAGCCGACTGTTCAACGCGTTCAGCGCTTCCGGGCGGTTCAGGGTGATCCACCCCACCCGTCCGCGCTGCTCGACCAGGATCGTCTCGTACTCGGTCATGTCGCCCTCTCCGTCGAAGTACCGATCATCACACGCGGTCGTCGCGGATGTCGGTGATGATGCCGGAGAAGTCTCGCGTCGCGCCGTCGCCGGCCGCGAAGACGGCGTAGATCTCCTGGGCGAGCCGGCCCATGCGCGCATCGGTCGAGGTCTGCTCGATCGCCTGCAACGCGAGCCCGAGATCCTTGGCCATCAGCGCGCCGGCGAAGCCCGGCTGGTAGTCGCGATTGGCCGGGCTCGTGGGCACCGGGCCCGGCACGGGGCAGTTCGTGGTGATCGACCAGCACTGGCCCGAGGCCTGCGAGACGACGTCGAAGAGCGCCTGATGCTCGAGTCCGAGCCGCTCCCCCAGCACGAACGCTTCGGCGACCGCGATCTGCGAGACCGCGAGCACCATGTTGTTGCAGACCTTGGCCGCCTGTCCGAGTCCGGGACCGCCGCAGTGCACGATGCGCTTTCCCATGATCTCGAGCAGCGGCAACGCCGCGGCGAAGTCCTCGTCCGAGCCGCCGACCATGAACGCGAGCGTGCCGTTCTCCGCACCGACCACTCCGCCCGACACCGGAGCATCGACGTTGCGGTGACCGGCGGCGAGCGCGAGAGCGTGTGCAGCGCGCGCTTCGTCGACGGCGATCGTGGAGGATTCGATGAAGAGCGTGCCGGGTCGGGCCGCCGCCAGCAGTTCCGTGCGATAGGCCTCGATGACGTGCTTTCCGGCGGGGAACATCGTGATGACGACGTCGGCCTCGGACACCGCGTCCGCGCCGCTCGGGGCCACGCGGATGCCGGCCACCCGCGCCGCCTCGACGGCGGCGGGGACGAGGTCGAAGCCGTGCACCTCGTGACCGGCTTCGACGAGGTTCTTCGCCATCGGCAGTCCCATGTGGCCCAGGCCGAGGAACGCGACGACCGCCTTCGACGAGGAGGCGTTCATGATGCGCTCCGCGTCTGATCCCCGCCGCTGCGCTGGACCGACGCGGAACCCGCAGGTCGCAGCATCTCGCGCCCGACGATCAGTCGCATGATCTCGTTCGTCCCTTCCAGGATCTGGTGCACGCGCAGATCGCGGACCACCTTCTCGATCCCGTAGTCCTGCAGGTAGCCGTAGCCGCCGTGCAGCTGAAGGGCGCGGTTGGCGACGTCGAACCCGGCATCGGTCGCGAAGCGCTTGGCCATGGCGCAGCGCATCGTCGCATCGGGAGCGTGCTCGTCGACCGCCTGCGCGCCGTCACGCACCATGAGGCGTGCGGCGTGCAGGTCGGTGCGCATGTCGGCGATCGCGAACAGGATCGACTGCTTCTCGGCCAGCGGCTCTCCGAACGCCATCCGCTCATGCACGTACTGCACGGCCTTGTCGAGCGCCCACTGCGCGCCGCCCAGCGAGCAGGCGGCGATGTTGAGCCGTCCGCCGTTGAGCGCCGACATCGCGATCGCGAAGCCGCGGCCCTCATCACCGAGCATGGCGGACGCCGGAACCCGGACACCGTCGAGGATCACCTGACGGGTGGGCTGAGCGTGCCAGCCCATCTTCTTCTCCGGTGCGCCGAAGCTCAGCGCTTCGGAATCGCCCGGGACGAGGAACGCGCTGATGCCGCGTGCTCCCGGCTCCCCCGTGCGCGCCATCACGACGTAGACGGCGGCCTCCCCGGCTCCGGAGATGAACTGCTTCACCCCGGTGAGCACGAAATGGTCGCCGTCGCGCACCGCGCTGGTCGCGATGTTCGCGGCATCCGACCCCGCGCCCGGCTCGGTGAGGCAGTAGCCGCCGAACTCGGACATGGCGGTGAGCTTCGGCAGCCATTCGCCGCGCTGTGTGTCGTCGCCGTAGGTGTCGATCATCCAGACCACCATGTTGTGGATGGAGATGTAGGCCGCGACGGCGGGGTCGCCCTTCGCGAGCTCCTCGAAGATCGCCACGGTGTCGAGGCGGCTGAGGCCGCTGCCACCGAACTCCTCGTCGACGTAGATGCCGCCGAGGCCGAGCTCGCCGGCACGGTTCAGCGACTCCCTCGGGAACAGGTGCTTCTCATCGCGCTCGGCGGCGTAGGGGGCGAGCTCGGTCTCGGCGAACTCGCGGACGGCGCCGATGATCGCCTCGCGCTCCTCGGCGGTGGTGGTGACGGTGGTCATGGTCATCGTGATTCCTTGTGGGAGGTGTCCGGGGCTAGTGCATGGTCGGGATGACGAAGCTGGCTCCATCGCGGATGCCTGCCGCGGGCCACCGGCTCGTCACCGTCTTGGTCTTCGTGTAGAACCGGAAGGCGTCGGTTCCGTGCTGGTTGAGGTCGCCGAATCCGCTGCGCTTCCAGCCGCCGAACGTGTAGTACGCGATCGGGACCGGGATCGGCACGTTCACGCCGACCATCCCGACCTCGACACGGGCCGCGAAGTCGCGGGCGGCGTCACCGTCGCGCGTGAAGATCGCGACGCCGTTGCCGTACTCGTGCTCCGAGGCCATGCGCAGCGCCTCCTCGTAGTCGGCGGCGCGGGCGATCACCAGGACAGGGCCGAAGATCTCCTCGCGGTAGATCGCCATGTCGGTGGTGACGTGGTCGAACAGCGTCGGGCCGAGGTAGAAGCCCTCCTCGTGCCCGTCGACCGTGAAGCCCCGGCCGTCGGCGAGGAGCGTCGCCCCCTCGTCGACCCCCTGCTGGATGTAGCCTTCGACCCGTTCGACGGCGGCTCGCGTGACCAGGGGCCCGTAGTCGACGTCGGGTGCGAGAGAGGGGCCGACCCGGAGCTGGGCGACACGTTCGGTGAGCTTGGCCGCGAGGGCGTCCGCCGTCTCCTGCCCCACCGGCACCGCGACCGAGATGGCCATGCAGCGCTCACCCGCCGAGCCGTAGCCGGAGCCGATCAGTGCGTCGACGGCCTGGTCGAGGTCGGCATCGGGCATCACGATCATGTGGTTCTTCGCTCCGCCGAAGCACTGCGCCCGCTTGCCGTGGGCCGCGGCCGTCGCGTAGATGTACTCGGCGATCGGGGTCGAACCGACGAAGCCGACCGCGCGGATGCGGTCGTCCGTGAGCAGGGTGTCGACGGCCTCCTTGTCGCCGTGGACCACGTTGAGGACGCCGGCGGGGAGGCCCGCCTCGAGGAACAGCTCGGCGATGCGCACCGGCACCGAGGGATCGCGCTCGCTGGGCTTGAGCACCACCGCATTGCCGGCGGCGAGAGCGGGCCCCGCCTTCCACAGCGGGATCATCGCGGGGAAGTTGAAGGGGGTGATCGCGGCGACGACCCCGAGCGGCTGGCGCATCGAATAGACGTCGATGCCGGTTCCGGCGCCGGTGGAGTACTCGCCCTTGAGCAGGTGCGGAGCGCCGGCGGAGAATTCGATGACCTCGAGACCCCGCTGGATGTCGCCCTTCGCGTCGTCGACCGTCTTGCCGTGCTCGCTCGCGAGCAGCTCGGCCAGCGACGTCATCTCCTGCTGCACCAGGTCGAGGAACCGCAACAGCACACGAGCGCGCTTCTGCGGATTGGTCGCCGCCCATGCGACCTGCGCCTCTTCGGCGTTCGCGATCACGCGACGTACCTCGTCGGCCGAGGCCAGGGGCACACGGGCCTGCACCGCTCCGGTGCTCGGATCGAACACGTCGGCGAAGCGACCCGAGTCGGGAGTGAGAAGCGATCCGCCCACGAAGTGCGGGATAGTACGAGTCATTGTGTGACATCCCTCCGTGCCGTCGTTGGCACATTGGGGAGTTTACTCGGAGTACCGGATATTTACTAGGACATCCTTGTATCTGCCGATGCGCGCCGCTCGGCTCGTGATCGAGGTTGTTCGCGTCTCGTTCACCACCGCGTCATCTCGCCCGGGTACAACTGCAGGTGCGCGGACAGAGACTCAGACCGGATCGGGTGTCACGTCTACCGCGCGCACGGTGAGCGCTCTCGCTCCCGTCGCGGCTCCCACGCCGCGAGACCCCCGCCGAATCGGGTCGGCGGGGGTCCTCCTCGTTCGGGCGGCGACGGCCTGGACCACGCCGCATCCGAATTAGAATCGACGGTGCGCTGCCACCCCTGGCGCATCCGCTTCGGCGTCCTCACCCCGGACGCCCGTTCCCCCGAGGACCGCACCATGTCCGAACCCCTCACCGTGTCCATCCGCCGCGAAGTCGACCCCGAGCGCATCGTCGAGGCGACCGCCTGGGTGCAGACGGGGGTGAACCTCGCGACGAAGTATCCGGGCTTCCTCGGCTCGGGCTGGGTGCGCGCCGGCGAGGACTCGCAGGTCTGGCACATGCTCTACCGCTTCGCGAGCGAGGATTCGCTCACCGCCTGGGAGCAGTCGGCCGAGCGGGCATGGTGGTTGTCGATGGGCGAGGGCTTCGTGCGCAGCGAGCGCTCCAAGCGTCGCACCGGAATCGAGGGGTGGTTCGACGAGCCGACGACCGGGACGATCACGCTCCCCGCGTCCGACGGCAGCACCGAGACCGTCACGGTCGCGCCCGCTCCGCCGCGCTGGAAGCAGGCCACCTCGATCTGGCTCGGTTTCTTCCCCGTGAACCTGGCCTTCACCTACGCGATGAGCCCTGTGCCGGGCTGGAACGAGCTGCCGATCTGGCTGCGCGTGCTCGTCACCACTCTCGTGCTCACGCCGATCATGGCCTACTGGGTGCTGCCGTTCGTGACCCGTTCGCTGCGGAGCTGGCTCACCCGCTGAGGCGCCGCACCTCTTCCTCATCCGTCACGCGACGGCTCCCCGCAGCGCCCGATCGATCTCGGCCACCGCAGCCGCGAGCGGACCTGGCCGGCGCACCAGGTAGAGGGTGTTGATCGGCGGATCGTCGGTCTCGCGCAGCACGACCAGCCGACCGTCGGCGAGCTCCTCGGCGATCAGATAGGTCGGCAGCACCGTGATTCCCGCTCCGGCGACGGCTGCGGCGGCGAGCGCCCGGAGGTCGGACACGATCAGCGCGGGCTCGCGCTCGAGTCGAATGCCGAACGCATGCCGCCAGTACCGCCGCAGGATCGGTACGTCGTGGGCGTAGGCGAGAAGGGGGACGGTGTCGAGGTCGCCCGGTGCGAGCGCGGACGAAGGAGCGAGACCGAGGGAAGGGGCCGCGACGAGCACGAAGTCCTCATCGACGAGGGCCGCAGAAGGGAGGGCGCGGCCCTTCGGTCGGACGGCGGAGATCACGAGGTCGAGGCTTCCGGCACGGAGCTGATCGAGCAGGTCTTCCGCGAGCCCCGCGGCGACCGTGATCCGTTGCCCCTCCGCGATCATCGACGCCAGCGCGGGCATCAGCACCCGCTCGACGAACTCCGCTGCGCCGCCGATCCGCATCGGGGGCGCCTCGGTCGGCGACGGGCTTCCGAGGGCGAGGGCGAGCGCGTCGAGCGGACCGGACAGGCGCGCAGCCAGGTCATCGGCGCGAGGGGTCGGGAGGATCCCCCGCGCGTGACGGACGAAGAGAGGCTCCCCGATGCTCCGCTCCAGAGCCTGCAGCTGCGTCGTCACCGAGGACTGGGCGACTCCCAGCGTGCGCGCCGCCGCCGACACCGACCCGGAGCGGTGCGCGGCGAGGAAGGTGCGCCACAGCGCGAGGTCACGCAACCCATCGCCATTCCGATCACTCATATCGGAAATCTATCGGAATCGGAGGCGAGAGCTGTCCGTTGTCCTCGATATCGCATCCTGCACGGCGTCTGCCGTCCGACCCCTCTGGAGCACGCATGTCCTCTGTTCTCTTCGTCGTCACCGCCGCCCGCACCTGGACCCTCACCGACGGCACCGCGCACCCGACCGGTTACTGGGCCGAGGAGCTGCTCACTCCCTATCGCGCGCTGCGCGACGCGGGTCACTCGGTGTCGTTCGCGACGCCGGGCGGCGTCGCCCCCGTCGCCGATGCGTCCAGCCTCTCCGAGGGCGACGCCGAAGCGATCGCCGCGATCCATCAGCTCGCCGCCCCGCTGATCCTGGCCGACGTCGACCCCGCGGACTACGACGCCGTCTACTACCCCGGCGGGCACGGTCCGATGCAGGACCTCGCGGTCGACGAGGACTCGGCCGCGCTGATCACGGCGACGCTCGCCGCCGGCCGCCCGCTCGCGGCCGTCTGCCACGGACTGGCCGCCCTGCTTCCTGCCCGCACCGCAGCCGGAGAATCGGTCGTGGCCGGACGCCGCATCACCGGGTTCACCGATGAGGAGGAGCGCATCGGCGGCCTCGCCGACCGCGCACCCTTCCTGCTCGAGAGCGAACTGCGGGCCCGGGGCGCCGAGCTCGACATCGCCGCCCCGTGGAGCGACAACACCGTGATCGACGGCCTGCTCATCACCGGTCAGAACCCGCAGTCATCGGCATCCGCCGCCCGCGCGCTCATCGCGGCGCTCTCCTGAGCCGTCGCCGGCGCCGCGATCATCGCGGCGCCGGTTCTGCTCAGGCCCCCGATTCCCTGCCGCTCGCCTTCGCCTTCCCCCCGGACTCCACCAGCGAGAGCGGATCCGCGATGTCTTCCAGCGACTTCCCCGCGGCGCTGATCCCGAAGACCCCGCAGACGATACCTCCGAACATCATGATCGCCGCGCCGAGCACGTAGCCCCAGAACAGCGGACCCCGGTCCCCGCTCTCGGCGCTCTGACCGATCAGGGCGCCGTAGAGCACCGGCGCGATCGCTCCGACCAGCTGCCCGATCGAGAAGATGTACGAGATGACCTGGCTCCGGAGCTCCAGCGGGAAGATCTCGCTGACCGTCAGGTAGGCCGCGGAGGCGCCGGCCGAGGCGAAGAAGAACGAGGCGCACCAGAATGCCGTGTGCGTCGCGGCGTTGAGCACTCCGGCGTTGAACAGGAAGGCGCTCACGAGAAGGATGAGGCCGGCGAGCATGTACGTGCCGAACAGCATCCGCCGCCGACCCCAGGTGTCGAAGAAGTGCCCGAGGATGAGCGCGCCGGCGAGGTTTCCGACCGCGAACACGATGAAGTACTGCGATGCCGACGCCGGTGGGGTGTCGTAGAAGTTCTCGAGCACCAGCGCGTACGTGAAGAAGATCGCGTTGTACAGGAACGACTGCGTCACCATCATCGTGATGCCCACCAGCGTGCGCCGGGGATACTTGCGGAACAGCACCTTCGCGATGACGAGGAACGGCACACGGCCGTACTCCTTGACCGTGATCGCCTTGCTCTCGTCGACCGGAGGGATCGTCTTCCCCTCCTTGCGGATGCGCTCCTCGATCTCGTCGACGTTGCGCTCCGCCGCCTCCTCGCGCCCGTGGGTCATCTGCCATCTCGGGCTCTCCGGGATGTGTCGGCGCATCCAGATGAGCAGAATCCCGAGAACCGGACCGAGGAAGAAGCTGAGTCGCCAGCCGATGTCCTCAGGGAAGATGTCGGTGTTCAGGAAGAACACGTTCGCCACGGCACCGAGCGCCGCGCCGCCCCAATAGGTGCCGTTGATCGCGATGTCGACGCGGCCACGGTACTTCGCCGGGATGATCTCGTCGATCGCCGAGTTGATCGCCGCATACTCGCCGCCGATGCCGGCACCCGCGACGAACCGCCAGATGTAGAAGAACCAGGGCGCGAAGGCGAGACCGGCCACCGCGGATCCGACGAGGTACACCGCGAGCGAGACGAGGAACAGCTTCTTGCGTCCGAGGCGATCGGTGAGGCGTCCGAAGAAGAGCGCTCCGAACACCTGCCCGAGCAGGTAGCACGTACCGGCGAGTCCCACCTCGGCCGGTCCCATCCCGAGCGTCGCGGCGTAGCCGTTGGCGGCGACGATCTGCACTTCGAGGCCGTCGAGGATCCACGAGAATCCGAGTCCCACGACGATCAGCCAGTGGAATCGCGACCAGGGCAGCCGGTCCATGCGTGCGGGAACGAGCGAGCGGACCTCCTTGACGGTGGTGTCGGATGCGGACATGGACCCTCCTTCGTCCGGGACGCGCGTTCGTCCCGGATACGGTCTTACTCCGGTCGCGCTCCCCGGCGCATCCGCTTGACCCCGGGCTGCCGGCACGCTACAGCCCCGAATCGCGCGAATGGCTCCATCCCGGGCGGAGACGGAGCCATTCAGGCGATGGGAACGCGGAGGTCAGGCGGGGACGTGCCGCTCGTCGGGACCGTCGTAGAAGGACAGCGGACGGATCAACGCGTTCGCCCCGGCCTGCTCGATCACGTGAGCCGTCCACCCCGTCACCCGCGCCGCGACGAACAGCGGCGTGAAGGTCAGGGTGTCGAAGCCGATCAGGTTGTACGCGGGCCCTGAGGGGTAGTCGAGGTTCGGGTAGATGCCCTTGCGCGCGACGAACTCCGACTCGAGCGCATCGTAGAGAGCGGCGACCTCGGGGCGGTCGTAGTGCTCCACGAGGGTGTCGAGCGCGGCCTTCATGGTCGGCACCCGAGAGTCGCCCTTCTTGTAGACGCGGTGCCCGAAGCCCATGATCTTGCGCTTCTCGGCGAGCGCTTTGTCGAGCCACGGCACCACGTTGTCGGCCGTGCCGATGTCATCGAAGATGTGCAGCACGGCTTCGTTGGCGCCACCGTGCAGCGGGCCCTTGAGAGCGCCGATCGCACCGACCACCGCCGAGTAGATGTCGCTCAGGGTCGAGGTGATCACGCGCGCCGTGAACGTCGAGGCGTTGAAGGAGTGCTCGGCGTACAGGATCATCGAGCGGTTGAACGCGTCGACCACCACGTCGTCCGCCTCTTCGCCGAAGGTCATCCAGAGGAAGTTCGCCGAGTAGTCGAGGTCGTCGCGCGGCGCGATGAGCTCCTGGCCACGACGGCGCCGCTGACCGTAGGCGACGATCGCCGGGAGGGCGGCGAACAGGCGGATGCTGCGCTCGAGGTTCTGCTCCGGACTGCCGCCTGCATCGAGCACCGAGCCGCCGGCACCGGGATCGGAGGCGCCGATCAGGCTGACCGCGGTGCGTACTTCGTCCATCGGGTGCGCGTCCAACGGCACCAGATCGATCGCGGTCTTGACGTTGTCGGCCAGCGCACGGTGCTTCCGCTCCTCCAACCGGAACGCCGCGAGCTCCTCGGGCGTGGGCAGCTCACCGTTCCACAACAGGTACGCGACGGCTTCGAACGGCTGCGTGTCGGCCAGCTCCTGCACCGGGTAGCCGCGGTACAGGAGGCTGTTCGTCTCGGGGTTGACCTTCGAAATCGCGGTCGTGTCGACGACGACTCCCGCGAGGCCCTTCTTGATGTCCGGCTCGGTCATGGTCACTCCTTCGTGATGGTGAAGTTGAAGACGCCGGAGTCGAAGTGGTTGTACGACTCGTAGTCGATCAGATCGTAGAGATCGGCGCGATGCTGCATCTCGCCGAGCTTCGAGGTCAGATGCCCCTCCTCGTTCAGAGTATCCAGTGCGCGGCCCGCAGCCCCCATCGAGATGCGCAGCAGCGACACCGGCCAGATGACCAGGTTCACTCCCGCGTCGCGCAGCTGGTCGACCGAGAAGAGCTCGCTCTTGCCGAACTCGGTCATGTTCGCCAGGATCGGCACGTCGAGCGCCTCGGCCATGCCCTCGAACTCGGCGAGCGTGCGCATCGCCTCGGGGAACACCGCGTCGGCACCGGCATCCACCAGGGCCTTCGCGCGGTCGATCGCCGCGTCCAGCCCCTCGACCGCCCGGATGTCGGTGCGCGCCATGATGAGGAAGTTCTCGTCACGACGGGCGTCGGCGGCGGCACGGATGCGCTTGATCGCGGTGTTCTCGTCGACCACGGCCTTGCCGTCGAGGTGGCCGCAGCGCTTCGGGTTGATCTGGTCCTCGATGTGCGTGCCGGCCAGGCCCGCGTCCTCGAGCTCCTGGATCGTGCGGGCGACGTTCATCGGCTCGCCGAAGCCGGTGTCGGCGTCGACGATCGCGGGGAGGTCGGTCATGCGGGCGATCTGCTTCGCGCGTCCGGCGACCTCGGTCAACGTGGTCAGACCGATGTCGGGCAGTCCCAGGTCGGCGGAGAGCACGGCGCCGGAGATGTAGACGCCGTCGAAGCCCTTCTGCTCGATCAGGCGGGCGCTCAGCGGGTTGAACGCGCCGGGGAAGCGCAACAGTTCACCGCTCGCGAGCCGCTCACGGAACAGCCGCCGCTTCTCGGCGGGGGTGACGCTGGAGTACAGCATCAGAACAGTCCTGCCGGCGTGGGTGCGGCCTCGAGCAGGCCGGGCTTCGCGACGATCGACAGCTCACCGACCTCGGCAGCCGTCAGCTCGGGCAGACGCTGCACGAGGGCGAGGAACCGCTCGATCTCGGCCGGCTCGAGCACGGGCTCTGCCAGCAGACGGAACTTCGCGATGTAGTTCTCGCGGGCGAACGGGCGTGCTCCCAGCGGGTGCGCGTCGGCCACGGCGATCTCGTCGACCACTGTCGAGCCGTCGGTCAGGCGGATCTCGACGCGACCGCCGAACGCCTTCTCAGCCGGGTCCTCCGAGTGATAGCGGCGGGTCCACTCCGCGTCTTCGGCGGTGGTGATCTTGTGCCACAGCGCGACGGTATCGGCGCGGCCCGCGCGCTCGGGGGCGTAGGAGTCGACGTGGTGCCACCCGCCATCCTGCAGCGCCACCGCGAAGATGTACGGCACCGAGTGGTCGAGCGTCTCGCGCGAAGCGGTCGGGTCGTACTTCTGCGGGTCGTTCGCGCCGGAGCCGATCACGTTGTGGGTGTGGTGGCTGGTGTGGATCACGATCTGATCGATGTTCGCGGGGTCGCGCAGCGCCGGGTTCTCGATGCCGAGCTTGCGGGCGAGGTCGATGAGCGCCTGCGCCTGGTACTCGGCCGAGTGCTCCTTCGTGTACGAGTCGAGGATCGCGCGCTTGGGCTCGCCGGCGGCGGGCAACGGCACGTCGTACGCCGCGTCCTTGCCGTCGAGCATCCAGGCGATCACACCGTCTTCGCCCTCATAGATCGGGGCGGGACTGGTCTGTCCGCGCATCGCCCGGTCGACGGCTTCGACGGCCATCTTGCCGGCGAAGGCCGGAGCGTGCGCCTTCCAGGTCGAGATCTCGCCCTTGCGGCTCTGACGCGTCGCGGTCGTGGTGTGCAGCGCCTGGCCGACGGCCTGGTAGATGGTCTCGACGTCGAGCCCGAGGAGGGTGCCGATGCCGGCCGCGGCAGACGGGCCGAGGTGGGCGACGTGATCGATCTTGTGCTTGTGCAGGCAGATCGCGCGCACCAGGTCCATCTGGATCTCGTAGCCGGTGGCGATGCCGCGCACGAGCGCCCGGCCGTCCTTGCCGGTGTGCTGTGCGACCGCGAGGATCGGCGGAATGTTGTCGCCGGGGTGCGAGTACTCCGCCGCGAGGAAGGTGTCGTGATAGTCGAGCTCGCGCACGGCCACACCGTTGGCCCAGGCCGCCCACTCGGGGCTGGTGCGGTGGTCGAGGGCGGCACCGAAGAGGTTCGCTCCGACGCCGCCGGTGGAGACAGGATGGCTGAACGCCTGCGCGCGGGCCGCGTTGATCGGGGCGCGGGTGAGGGAGGCCGCCGCCACCGAGGCGTTGTCGATGATGCGGTTGATGATCATGTCGACGACGTCCTGCTCGACCTCGACCTGATCGGCGGCGACCTGGGCGATCTTCCAGGCGAGCTGGTCTTCCCTGGCGAGGTTCTCGTCGCTGCGGTGCACGCGGACGTGGTGGGTGACAGTCATTTCTTATCCTTCACTGGTGCGGGGGTCGACGGTGGTGCGGGGGTCGAGCGAATCGAGGATGCCGGCGAGCGCGTTGTGCAGGTGCACGTGCGTGGCGTGGGCGGCGAGGTCGCCGTCGCGCGCGGCGAGCGCCTCGGCGATGGTGCGGTGCTCTGCGGCGGAGGCGGCGAGGCGGGCGGGCTTGTCCCGGGCCATCCGACGCACGCGCACGAGGTGCGTGCGCACGGTGCGCAGCGCCGAGGCGATGTAGTCGTTGGCGACGGCCGCATCGAGCGCGGCATCGAAGCGGGCGATCAGGGCGTAGTACGCGTCGCGTCCCTCGACGGCGTCGAGATCGACATGTGCGAACTCGTCCGCGAGTGCCGCGAAGAGCTGCGCGTCTCCTCTGGCGGCGGCGAGACGGGCGGAGCTCTCCTCGAGGGCGCGGCGGATCTCGAAGAGGGAACGAATGTCGTCGGCATCGAGACCCGCCACCACGGTGACCCGCGGCGACTGCTGCACGACGAGCCCGTCGGCGATGAGGCGCCGGAGCGCTTCGCGCATCGGCGTGCGGCTGACGCCCAGCCGCTCGGCCTGCTCGACCTCGCCGAGCACGACGCCGGCTGCCAGCGTGCCGGACTGGATGTCGTCGAGCAGGGCCGCGTACGCACGATCACTTGCGGAGGTGCGTTCGACGGCGATGGTCATGCCTTCAGTGTATACATAAACCCAGGCTGCGGGCTCAGAACTCGTCCTCGGCCTGCTTCCCGTATACATTATCGGCCGCGGGCACCGGCTCCACAGGCACCGGCCCCACAGGCACCGGCTCCACGAACTCCGGCGCCGCGGGTTCGCCCAGCTTGACGACCACCACACCCACGAGCACCAGCACGCCACCGAGAGCCTGCAGCAGGTCGGGGAGCTGTCCGAGCAGCAGCCAGCCGAACAGGAGCGCGGCGACCACCTCGGCGAGCGCCACGAACGAGGCGAGTCGCGACCCCAGCATCCGCGTCGAGGCGATGCCGAGCAGGTACGCGAGCGCGGTCGCGACGACGCCCATCGCCAGCACCGGCACGAACCAGGGCACACTGCCGAACCGGTAGGCGATGTCGTCGGTCGTCCACCGGATCGGCAGCACACCGATCGCGCCGGCCACGGTGAGCCCGAGCGCGCCGAGCAGCAGACCGCTGCCGGCGAGAGCGATCGGCGGCAGCCCCGTGTCGGCTTTGGCCGAGAGCACGAAGTACGTCGCCGCCCCCACCATGGCCCCGAGCGCCCACAGGATGCCGGCCACGTTGACGTCGGCGCCGGTGAGGATGTCGAGCATGAGCACCAGTCCGACGAAGGCGATGGCCGCACCGATG
Organism: Microbacterium sp. UBA3486; assembly: GCF_002377845.1. Lineage (NCBI taxonomy): Bacteria > Bacillati > Actinomycetota > Actinomycetes > Micrococcales > Microbacteriaceae > Microbacterium > Microbacterium sp. UBA3486. Next base: position 3,858 of record NZ_DFQP01000056.1, on the reverse strand, counting down.
ATGCTCCGTCGTGTCGGACGCTCCCCCCGCCGCAACCAGAGCCACAGCAGCACCGCGATCGGAGCGGTGTACTCGATGAGCAGCGCCAGTCCGACATCCATGACCGCGACGGCCTGGAAGTAGAAGAGCTGGGTCGCGGCGACTGCCAGCAGTCCATAGGCGAGGATCATGCCCGCGTTGCGCCGCAGCAGCCCCCACCGTCCGCGCAGGGACAGGATCGCGGGGATCAGCAGTACGAGCGCGGCGACCCAGATGCGCGCGGTGACCGCGGCACCGGGCGTCCATCCCGCATCGATGAGCCCGCGCGCCCATCCACCCGACATTCCGAAGGCGAAAGCCGCGGCGATCGCCAGCGGCAGCCCGAGGCGCACCCCGCGGGCGGACGCGACCGCCCTGTCACTGCTCACCGTGCTCATGATCGATGACGCTACTCGCGCGCGCTGTAAGATGTCAATATGATCTTCACCGATGACACGGAGGAGGCGCTGCGGTCCGCCGTCTGGCTGGTGAACTCCGCCGAACAGCCAGACACACTGACCGACCTCGACGATGAAGACACGTTCCTCCGCGAGTTCCCGTACACCGGGCGCCTCGACCGCGACGAGCTCGAGGTGGCGTCGCTGCGCGAGCTGCGTCCACGCCTGCGCACCATGCTGCTGGCACCGCGCGACGAGATGGCCGCGCACGTCAACGACGCCCTTGCGGAATCACGCCTCACCCCGGCTCTGCGCCGGCATGACGGCGTGGACTGGCACCTGCACGCCGTCGCCGACGAGCAGCCCTTCGCCGAGCGCATCCTGATCGAGACCGCGATGGCCCTGATCGACGTCATCCGCGCCGACGAGGGGTCGCGTCTCACCGTGTGCGAGGACGACACCTGCCGATCGATCGCCCTCGACCTCTCGCGCAACCGCTCGAAGCGGTACTGCTCGACCACGTGCGCGAACCGCAACGCCGTCGCCGCCTACCGAGCGAGACTCGCGGCCGAGTGACCCGGCACTGACTCCGACGCCTTCCCCCCGGCTGCGCGCTCCGGCCCCGGCTGACCCCGCGTTCCGGCCCCGGCTGACCCCCGCGTTCCGGTCGCACTTCCTGCCGGGTTTTTCCCGATCAGGCGGCACCAACTGCGACCGGAGCAGCAGTAACCGGCACCAACCGCGACCGGAGGACCAGCAGCCGGCACCAACTGCGACCGGAGGACCACCGCCGACCGCCGCACCGTGCGCAGATGCGCGCCGCGGATCGCGCGCGGGAGCGATCCGCTCTGGACGCCACCTGTCATAACAGGTACAGTGAACCTGTCATTACAGGTTGCGCAGCGCCGCAGCACCGTTACGAGGAGCACCGATGCCCGAGTTCCATACCCCGCCGATCTCTCCGATGGCGATCGCCTTCGACGCCGAAAAGCTCACGCTCTCCCCCGAGGGGCCGACCCTCACCCGGCGGATGTCCGACCTCGAGGGGCTCTTCCTCGACGCAGATGCCTGGGCTGCGGCATCGGCCGGCGCGAACCCCGTGGTCTACACGGTCGTCAGCTCCCCCGTGCCCGAGATCGACCGCGAGCTGCCGCAGTCGATCACCACGATCATGCCCGGCGACACCTCCGGCGAGCTCTGGATGACCAAGGGCCACCAGCACCCGGACCACCAGGGCGAGATCTACCTGGCGTTGAAGGGGCAGGGCGGACTGCTGATGTTCGACGGCGAGCGCACCGAGTGGCTCGACATGCTCCCTGGCACGATCGGCTACATCCCTCCGGGCTGGGCTCACCGTTCCGTCAACACCGGCGACGAGCCCTACGCCTTCCTCGCGGTGTACCCGGGAGGAGCAGGACACGACTACGGCTGGGTGCTGGAGCACGGCATGGGCTCGCGCGCCTACCGCGGAGCCTCCGGCGTCGACCTGCGTCCTTACGCGGAATAGGCTCCGGCCATGATCATCGCGCACGACCTGGGCACCACCGGGAACAAGGCGTCGCTGCACCACGATGACGGCCGTCTCGTCACCTCGGTCACCGTCCCCTACCCCGCGCACTTCGCCGCGGGCGGGGTCGCCGAGCAGGATCCCGCCGACTGGTGGGATGCGGTCGTCGCCGCCACGCGCGATCTGATCGCCCGCACCGGCACGGCCCCGACCGACATCGCCGGACTCGTGGTGAGCGGCCAGATGATGGGTGCCGTGCTGCTCGACGCCCATGGTGAACCCGCACGCCCGGCGATCATCTGGGCCGACACCAGGGCCGGCGCGCAGCAGCGCGAGCTCGAGGCCGCGATCGGCGCCGAACGCGCGTACGGCATCCTGGGCCACCGCCTCAACCCCACCTACTCCGTCGAGAAGGTCATGTGGGTGCGCGACAACGAGCCCGACACCTGGGCGCGCGTGCGACGCGTCTGCGTCGCGAAGGACTTCATCGTGCTGCGCCTGACCGGGCGCCTCGCGACCGATCGCTCCGACGCGTCGGGCACGAACGCCTACGACCAGGCCGCGGGCACGTGGTCGGACGAGGTGCTGCAGGCTGCGCGCCTCGACCCGGCGTTGTTCCCCGAGATCCTGGAATCCACGCAGATCGCCGGCACGTTGACGGATGCCGCAGCCGACGCCCTCGGCCTCCCCGCGAGCGTGCGTGTGGTGATGGGCGGCGGCGACGGCCCGATGGCCGCCGTCGGCTCGGGTGTCGTCGCGCCGGAGGACGGCCCCTACGTCTGCCTGGGCACATCGTCGTGGATCTCGTTCGCGGCCGACGCCCCGCTGCACGACCCTGCGATGCGTACCTTCACATTCGACAACGTCGTGCCAGGCTCGTTCGTGCCGACCGCCACCATGCAGGCCGGCGGCGCCTCGGTGCAGTGGATCGCCGAGGCCCTCTCCCCCGATCCGGCGCACCCCGAGACCGGACGACTGACGGCCAAGGCCTCCGCCGACGTCGACACCGACGATCTCTACTTCCTCCCTTATCTGCTCGGCGAGCGCTCTCCGATGTGGGATCCGGAGGCGCGGGGCGCATTCGTCGGCCTCGCCCGCCACCACGCCAGGGCGCACCTCGTGCGGGCCGTGCTGGAGGGCACCGCGTTCAACCTGCTCAGCTGCATCCAGGCGTTCCGCGAAGCCGGCGCCGTGATCGACCGCATCGACGCGGTCGGCGGCGGAGCCCAGAGCGACGTGTACCTCTCGGTGCTCGCCGACGTGTGGGGTGTGCCCGTGCGCCGCCGGACGATCGTCGAAGAGGCGAACAGCCTCGGCGCCGCGGTGACCGCCGCGGTCGGGCTCGGCCTCACCGACTTCTCGGCCGCCCGCGCCCTGAGCGAGGTCACGGCCGAGTTCATTCCGGATGCGGCACGTCACGCCGTCTATGCCGAGCGGCACGCCCGCTTCGCCGACGCCTACACGGCTCTCGCGCCGTGGTTCGCCGGACGGCCGCGCTGATGGGCGTCATCCTCGTCACCAGCCGCTCGTTCTCCGACGGCGACCTCGACCTGGTCGAGCGCGCGGCGCAGGCGGGTCACCGCATCCTGCGCGGGCCTGCCCACCACGACCTCGACGAGCTGCGGTCGCTGCTGCACGGTGCCGACGCCTGGATAGCCGGCACCGGGTCCGTCACCGACGCGCATCTCGCCGCGGCCCCGAAGCTCAAGGTCGTCGCCCGCTATGGTGTCGGCACCGAGTCCGTCGATCTCGACGCCGCGCGCGACCGCGGCATCCCGGTGACCAACACCCCCGGTGCCAACGCCGACGCGGTCGCCGACCATGCGGTCGGACTGATGCTCGCCGCCCTCCGCTTCGTGCCCGACGGCGACCGCCGCGTGCGCGCGGGCGACTGGGGTGTGCGGCGTGGTCGCGAGCTCGGCGCCGCCACGGTCG